>NZ_JFGV01000002.1:0-126357 GCF_000612035.1 Photorhabdus aegyptia
CCTTCTATATTTATAATCCCGCCACTCTTCTGGAATAATTCAGGTATATCCCAAGTCACATTTTTGAATGGATTATCAGATTGAATTTGTATTGGTTTAACTTCACCACCGTAACCACTAATTTCTAATACAGGAACCAGTAACCTAAAACGTTGCGGTTTTTTCAGATAATTCAAAATAATATTATTATTTCTTTCAACTAAGTCGTAACGATTTCCAGCCAAACTTCGTAGTGAAGAAACATTTTCTGGTGATAGTTGTTCTGATAACGGAACACCAAATCGATAGTTCACATTGAATGAAAATATGCCATCACTCTTTCCATCTTTCCCTAATTTATAGTCAACTCCCGCAGTGATCAGTGGAATCGGGGTATAATTTACCCCAATAGTTGCTGCATAGGGATCTTTTTGCCTATTGTCCTTTCCGAATAACGCAACATTATCACCAAAATATTGTTCATATTTTATTTTGGCGCCGAGTGACGGCATTGCAGGTAAATACATGTCGGCAATAAGGTCATAACCATTTGCAGGGCGCTCATAATAATTGGTTAAATCACGAGAGTTATGCCAATCACTCAAGCGAAAATATGCGTTAGCAGACATTTTTAGGTAGTTAGTCCACAATTCACCGCCCAGGCTAAATCGGCTGTTATTACCGGTTAAATCATTATCGTAAAAAGTGTTCGCCCCATACATCCAATTGTTTATGAATAAACGGGTTCCAATGCCTAAATTCACAGTGTCACGGCTATCTTTATGACGATATCCATATTGACTATAAATAAGCCAGTGATCTTTATCATCATAGAAAGGGACGAGTAAGTCTACAGAACTTTCATCCAAGCGCCCATGATGGTCAACATTTAAATTAATTTTAGCTGTACCAAACTGGGATAACCATTTCTGAGTATTATTTGTTATCTGATTATTTAACTTGTTGACAATATAATCTTGCGCCAATTTTTTTGGATCTTGATTTAATAATCCAAGGAATTCAGGGCCACGAGAGAGGATTAAAGGCGGGAGATTTTGATTATCATCTTTAGGATCATTTTCATGTAACTGGGGTATTTTTGGTTTTTCACCGCTATCGTTTTTTCCTATTACGCTTTTCTTTGATAAAAATTTACCACACCGCCTCTGCTCTGATCGCTTTTTCTCTTTATGAGTAACGTTTTCGTGTAATTTCTTACTAACCTGATTTTGCTTCATGGCGGATTCTGGGTAATCCTGACAATTTTCAACACCAATCAAAGAGTTTCCTAATTCAGGTAACGCAGTATAACTTTTCAGTGGCATAAACGCGGCAAATAAAAAACAGGCCATGAGTACACGCTTATTTACTTTATAACTTATTACGTTACGAAAAATACGATTGATGTTCATCAGTATTACCATAAAGTTTCCGCCGTTATATTCATTTATAGCTACTGAGCACATTAAATGACTTTTTATAGCTTTGTATAATGAAAATAAATTATCAGCCGATAACTATTAGTAATCACTTAGCAAAACCATCGTAAATTCTTATCCAATGTGACATTAAGTACCTACGCAATTTTCATCAAAACGTAAGAAAAAACCCGTTGTGCAAATAGTTCAACGGGTTTTCTGCTTATTTGTGATTATGAGTTAGCACTTAATTATTATGATTTTTCAGGCCGTTGAACTCTAACATTAATCACTCGGCCATCGGGGATATCACATAGTTCACCATCATGGTAATAAACGACTTCCCCGCCATCGCTAATACTCTTAACACGTTTATTTTGAGCAAATATCGGCGCATCTCTATTTTGACGATGATAGCATTCAATAGTTATATCGCCACTAGGCATATCTACTGATTCATTAACCCAAATCAGATTTAACCCGTTACTGTCTGCCGGAACAATGGTACCACCATGAATTCCCCATGCCCCATCTTTAGCAAAACCGTTGCAGCCGCTGATGCGATATTTCCCTGTCTCTATCCGCTCGACAGTCATACCCTCCGCTTCACGAGTTAGCTCATAAGTTCCGTCTGGATAAATACTTACTACGGGGCTGGATACTTTGAGATTGCCGTTAGTGTCAGCGATACAGTTATTATTCAGGATGGCAATAGGATTACCGTTATATTGCAATTTATCGCCGCCGATTGTCAATCTGCCGTATCTTTTTTCATTGCAAATATCAAAATCCTGTAATCCATCACCTGGAACCCCAATGTAGGCGGTTCTTTTTCCCCCCTCAAAAAACTGAAAATATGCGTGTCTACCCGCGTCATATGTTATATTAAAAACACCTCCAGCCCCCTTTAAATTTGCCGACCCGGCATTAATCCGCCCCTCAGGAGAAACAGAGAAAACCCGATTGTTATTAATATATGCAACCAACTCACCACCAATTGTTAATTTGCCAGATTTTTTTTCGTTACAAATATCAAAATCCGGTGAGCCGTCACTCGGGAATCCAACATAGGCCGTCCTTTTTGCTTCCTCAATAAACTGAAAATAGGCATGTTTACCCGTATCATGGGTTATGTTAAAAACCCCCGCATTCCCCCGTATATTCGCTGACGCGGCTTCAATCAGACCCGCAGGAGAAACAGAGAAAACCCGTTTGTCATTAATATCTATCGCATATCCGTAGGTATTAACACTACCACCACGCACAATACCGGCTTTAGCATAATTGTCATACCAATTGTAAAGTGTATACGAGACTATTGTACCCGCCGGTCTTCCACCAGATTCAGAAGCTAACACAACCGCATTACGTTCGTTTGGAATTGTCTCGACTTGTTTAAACCTAGCGTTCCCATTTATATTCGCTGACGCGGCTTCAATATGACCCGCAGGAGAAACAGAAAAAACCCGTTTGCCATTAATATCTATTGTATATCCGTAGGTATCGACGCTACCGCCACGCACAATCCCCGTTTTAATATAATTGTCATACCAGTTGTAAAGCGTAAACCCAACTATCTCATTTGCCGGTTTAGCCCCCTGTAAAGAAACTAACATCGTCGCATTACGTTCAGTGGGAAGCGTTTCAACCTGTTTAAATCTAAAATACTGTGGATAATTCCCCCCGTTGGCCGATACTGCATTTTTCGCCAATTCCACAGTTTCCGATAAGCCGAGGTTTTTCACAAATGCGTTTTTATCAGGAATATCTGCGCCATTTTGATTTTTTGCCAATCGGTTATTAGCATTATCATTTACATCAGAAACTAGCTTCTGAGTGACGGCGAGAGTATTACTATTACCTATTTTATCTGTGAGCTGAGTAACACCTTTTTGTGTTAATGAGGCATCTGGTACTTGTATTGCGATTTTTTGTTCTAACGCTTTATTTAATTGGACAATCAGTTTAGCTATATCCCCATCATCCAGAACATCATTGTCAGAATATGTCGCAATAAAATTAGCTACAACAGATGTTATTGTCGACGACTGACGTAATACCTTGTTGAGTAAATGAGTGGTAATATTTTCCGGGGGAAATCCTGTTTTTAAACTCGAGCTATCTTCATATCCTTCTTGACTGACTACATTGGCATTATTACTAATGGAAAAAGCTTTAAAATCGTTCTTGAGTTTCATATATTCTCCTCAAATTAAATAATATCAATTTATAATCAATAAGTTATTTCAATTATATTCTAGCCTAGAAGAAGAATAATGGAACATTCTTAAAACTTAGGTTGACAACTATTTTTTATAATTATTCCTTACAATTTCACATCCTAAAAATAACTTATTGTTCAATAACCATCAGTAATCACTTAAAGGAAAGAATAATCAAACTGAACTTTGTACTCGTCGTACCCGGCAGGTAAACTATCCTCCTTGTTGTTTTACTGCCAAAAGTGAAGAAAAATAGTGAGTAACATAAAATTAATCGTCGGTCTGGCTAATCCCGGTGCTGAATATGCTCAAACCAGACACAATGCCGGAGCCTGGTATGTTGACCTGCTCGCTCGGAGCCACAATCAATCACTGAAAGAAGAGAGTAAATTTTTCGGTTATACCGCCCGGATTAATATCTGCGGTCACGATGTTCGTCTGTTAGTCCCAACGACGTTTATGAATCTCAGTGGTAAATCTGTCGCTGCCCTCGCCTCATTCTACCGCATCCAACCGGATGAAATTCTGGTGGCCCATGATGAGCTCGATTTACCGCCAGGGGTGGCAAAAATGAAACTGGGCGGCAGTCATGGCGGTCATAATGGCTTGAAAGATATTCAGAATAAATTTGGCAATAATCCTAACTTTCACCGCTTACGTATCGGTATCGGCCATCCCGGCGACAAAAATAAGGTGATTGGCTTTGTGCTAGGCAAACCACCAGCCAGTGAACAAAAGCTGATCGATGATGCCATTGATGAAGCACTGCGTTGTACTGACATCCTGATGAAACAAGATATGGATAAGGCAATCAATCGCTTACATAGCTTCAAAGCCAGCGCTTGATGACATGAAGTTGATAAATCTTGTCTGTAAGATCGTGATAGCCCGCCATTCCGTGTATAATGGCGCCAATTTTTTTGACTCATCAAACAGGCTAACACAGCCTTTTGATTTATAAGTAATTTAAGGTGAAAATCATGGGATTCAAATGCGGTATCGTCGGCCTGCCTAACGTCGGAAAATCAACATTATTCAATGCGCTGACTAAAGCAGGTATCGAAGCAGCAAACTTCCCGTTCTGCACTATTGAACCCAATACCGGTGTCGTCCCTATGCCAGATCCACGGCTTGAACAACTGGCGGAAATTGTGAAACCTCAGCGAATCCTACCGACCACAATGGAATTCGTCGATATCGCGGGTCTGGTAAAAGGCGCATCAAAAGGTGAAGGTTTGGGCAACCAGTTTCTGACCAACATTCGTGAAACAGAAGCTATCGGCCATGTTGTGCGCTGTTTCGTCAACGACAACATCATTCACGTTTCCGGTCAAGTTGATCCTGCTGCGGATATTGAGATCATCAATACCGAACTAGCCCTTTCCGATCTGGACACCTGCGAACGAGCCATTCATCGTGTCCAGAAAAAAGCCAAAGGCGGCGATAAAGATGCTAAAGCAGAACTGGCAGTACTGGAAAAATGTCTGCCTCATCTGGAACAAGCGGGTATGTTGCGGGCGTTGGATCTCAGCACCGAAGAGAAAGCGGCTATTCGCTATCTGAGTTTCCTGACGCTGAAACCCACCATGTACATCGCTAACGTCAACGAAGAGGGTTTTGAAAATAACCCACATTTGGATGCTGTTCGTGCGATCGCAGAACAAGAGGGTTCGGTGGTCGTTCCGGTTTGTGCTGCGGTAGAAGCGGATATCGCCGAGCTGGAAGATGATGAACGCGAAGAGTTTATGGCTGAACTTGGGCTGGAAGAGCCAGGTTTAAATCGTGTTATCCGCGCTGGCTATCAGTTACTGAATCTGCAAACTTACTTCACTGCCGGCGTGAAAGAGGTTCGGGCATGGACCATCCCAGTTGGCGCCACCGCACCACAAGCAGCCGGTAAGATCCATACTGATTTCGAAAAAGGTTTTATCCGCGCACAAACCATCGCTTTTGAAGATTTCATCACTTACAAAGGTGAACAAGGTGCAAAAGAGGCCGGTAAAATGCGTTCAGAAGGTAAGGATTATATCGTTAAAGATGGCGATGTGATGAACTTCTTGTTTAATGTTTGATACTTTCTGCTGCTCCGCAACATCTCAACGTCTGACGGCGTTTCAGGAAACGCCGTCAACCTCAGAAAGAGTCCAAGATCAGGCAGCTTGACTCTCGGCGCCTGCACCGACGGCCCCTTACTTAATGAAGCCGGAGAATGGGGCACAATCTCCGGCCACAGTAGCGAGTTATTTATCAACGAGCGCCAGGAATCGTAAACAATGGTATTCGCCCTTCCATTCGCCAGTTACGCACAACACTCTGGCCGCTGTTTACGATTCGATAACGATATGAACCTGTCGCAGTCGGGAAAAAAGTACGAGTAACGGAACGTTGACCGTAGCTGGTAGTTTGGGAGACGACCTGCCACGATCCACCGACCATCCTTTCAATGAGGTGATTAATGGTGCTTGTAGGGTTATTGCCGGACAGATCCTCGAACGTGAAGGAAACCACTCCCAAGCAAGAAATAGAGAATGGACCATACACATCGCTAGACCCGTTAACTGCCACGCTTGCTCCACTGTTATGTACATTCATGTAAGCACAAGCGGCGGAAGCAATATTACTGGTACCCAACAACAGCAACACAAATAACGAGAAAAACAATTTTTTCATAATCAACTCCTTTCTTTATTAAGGTTTTATTAAGGTTTTCTTTCCATCTCCTTGCTCAGCTTTTCAACTGAGCTATCTAAATATATATTTTATTAAAGCAATAGAAACAAAAATATAAATTTTATTCTCTATCATTGATAGCGTTTTAGCAAATTAATATCAATCACGGTTATTATGAATAATCGTAAATAATTTTCTGCCATTATTTCATCCACATCATTATAGTGTGACGTGATGACCTACATTCATTATTTCATTTACGAGTAGCGTGAAAAATATAATATAGTCACGGATTGAATATAGAACTATTTATACCCGTCATCTTTCAAGTTGCCTCTTTGTTGGCTGCACATCTCATTCAAGAATAAAAAGACTCATAAAATTAACCCAATATTTTCAACAATGCATTCTGGTATGGCTGTATTCCCGTCACCATCCGGTGTTTCTGAAATTCAAAGATGTTTATTCCTTCGAAGGTTAAAAATATCCAACGTGCTGTAGGAGACTGAGGCTGCTGGTGTTTCATATCCGGGTAAAAGGCGGCGTTTTGTTTCAGTCCAGTGCGGATTTTATGTTCCAGAGCGGTAATAAGGCTTCTATGCTTGCTGATTTTTTCAAATAGTCTGTTGAGGATCATCGCGAGGAAGGCAGACCCATGAGAATCTGATATCATCGCAAGATGTCTCTGAAACTAATAAAAACCATTAAAATCCAATTAGTTGTGTGGATTTTTGTTTTTAATGAAAGCCGGTTTTGGTGTAGCAACGGCTAATCCGAGCCAGTTGATTTTTTATAGTTATAATTACTTTAAGTGACTATTTACAGACTTTTCTATTAGGCGTAGTATCTGATACCTGATGACTTTCTATACGATAGTTATCCGGCATGTAAGTCAGTTTAGTCACTTACTCTTTATTAAATTGTGTCGTTTTGGGTGGTTCTTCTCTCTCTAGTCAAAGTCAAACCAGCCGATGAACAATCATTTTCAATTTATCTAATGAAGGAGTCCCAGTAATACTTAAATCTTTACAAAACAATCTTTTAGTTCCTTTAGTACTAACAAAGAGGAAAGACCATGAAAAGTCACAAGAGGTTATCGTTATTCACGCTTTTACTGCTTACTACCAGCCCGGTAGCACTTGCGGCGCCAAACAATTGGCCCGGCACCAAAGTAGATCAACCAGCACCTAAAATCAAAGGGATGCCCAAAGCTCTGGAAAGAAATTTGGCTAACTTTGACGATCTTGATTTCCGTGTCTATACAGACCAAAGATGGTGGGATCTACATAAGAGCCATGCCATGAACATTATTGTTCACTACCCTGATGGTCATACTACTAAGGGTATTCGACAGCATCTTGACGATCTGAAGTATATGTGGACATTTGCTCCTGATAACCGAATCACAGAGCACCCGGTACGGTTTGGTACCGCTGATGCGGAATGGACCGCTGTTACGGGATTTACAGATGGAACATTTACGAAACCTATGGTTCTCCCAGATGGTAAGGTTATTAAACCTACAGGTAAGGCGTATCACCTCCCTATGGCGACACTCGGACACTGGAACAAACAAGGGGTTATGGATGAAGAGTATCTCTTCTGGGACGATTCTGTGCTTATGAAACAGATAGGTGTTAGTGATTGATTCAACTACTTCGTACGGACTTGCTTAAGAGCGAGTCCGTAAATGTTGCAATGTTATATGTTTGGGCCTGCCCCAATAGTGGTGGGGAGCATGATAACTTGTATGCGCAATTCTTTACAAAACCGGCTAGTCAGAAAAAACCGCCTATTTCCAATTGCATTATTCCTGTGGTTTTTCAGGCAGTTGCACTCGAACATTAATTACTCGACCATCGGGAATATCGCATAGCTCACCGTCATTGTAATAAATGACTTTTCCGTCATCGTTAATGCTCTTAACGCGCTTATTTTGCGCAAATATCGGCGCATCTCCATTTTGGCGATGATAACATTCGATGATTATATCACCGCTAGATGGATCTACCGACTCACAAACCCAAATTAGATTTAACCCGTTGCTGTCTGCCGGAACAATGGTACCACCATGAATTCCCCACTCCCCATCTTTAGCAAAACCATTGCAACCGCTGATACGATATTTCCCGGTCTCTATCCGTTCGACCGTCACCCCTTCCGCTTCGTGAGTTAACTGATAAGTTCCGTCTGGATGAATATCTACCACCGGGCTGGAAACTTTTAGGTTGCCATTAGTATCCGGCTTGGCGTTGCTTGTCGACCAGACTTTATACCACGGGTTCCATTTATTGATGTTACCGTCACCATTGTGCGTTCTATAGTATAATTCGCTCTTCGGCAAGTATGAGGAGTGAATCATCAGCTCATAACGCTTAAAGGTCCCATACCCTCCTGAAAATCTCATTCCTGGCCCATGTATACCTGGGCCATTTAGTCCTACTGGATAGCCAAAATATGTCGAATTCTGAGGAATGTTATCAAAATTATCGATTGTAGAAGCTGTATTAGTCCCAACAACAATCGGTTTTGTACTAATAACTTCTAAACCGAGATTTTCCACAAATGCTTTTTTATCGAGAATATCTGCACCATTTTGATCTTTCGCCAATCGGTTATTAGCATTATCATTTACATCAGAAACTAGCTTCTGCGTTACCGCAAGGGTATTACTATCGCCGGTTTTATCTGTGAGCTGAGTAACACCTTTTTGTGTTAATGAGGCATTTGGTACTTTGGTTGCAATTTTTTGTTCTAACGCTTCATTTAATTGGGCGGTGAGTTTAACAATATCCCCATCATCCAAAACATCGTTGCCGGAATATGTCGCGATAAAATTAGCCACAACAGATGCTATTGTGGAAGATTGACGTAATACCTTATTGAGCAAATGAACAGTAATATTATCCGGTGGAAATCCAGTCTTTAAATTTGGGCTTTGTTCATAGGCTTCTTGACTCACTACATTAGCATTATTACCAATAGAAAAAGATTTAAAATCATTTCTTGGACTCATACACCCTCCAAAATAAAATAATATTATTTTATAAATAACACATTTAACCACTGTAAAAACTATTTCCAACAATTCACTTCAATCATAGTCTAGCTTAGAAAAATAATAATGGAACATTCTTGCAACTTAAATTGACAATTATTTTTATAATTGATAGCAATAAAAAACAAAACCACCTAAAACCAGACATATATTAAAACCATTTTCATCCATTTCATCTCGAAAATATTTTTAATAACATTTACTTCCTCAGAATAAAAACAATAATTACCCACATAATAAACTCATATTATACTCTTAGATAATGTTCTTCACGGCAGAATAGATAAGACGAATATACAACGAAAATATTTTAACCAAGAAGTTAATATAATTGAATGTAATCTTTAATTGTAATTATTCGTTTTCTTATATTAACATAATAAGTACAAATAATTTCATCTATACTATAAAATAACTTTCTTTATTTAAAAATAACTCATTAGGTGTTTTGTACCCCAATGTCTTACGTTGGCAATCATTCAGTTTATTCATACGAATCTTATTTCCTGTCCTATTACCGATGAAAAATCTGCGCTCTTTGGAAGATACTGACAAATCAGTCCATTTGTGTTTTTATTCACTCTGCGTTCCCAAGAAGCATAAAGACGCCAAAATAAACTTGCGTTTCTATCGTAGGATTTTCACCAGTTCATACCGTTGCTTAGCTTCTAATTTATCCCATCATTGAGTATATTAAAGGATTATGAAACATTTCTTATGGACGATATGACATGGTTTCCGTTTATATGGATAAACAAGACAAAACCAAGCAGATAGCTGACTGGAAAGTTTGGTATAACGACAAGAACAATGAACTGATGCTTACCAGTTATTTTGCTTCCGGAAAGAAATATACTCTGCCAATGACGAGATGTGCGGTCATCCCCACAAAAGCCACGAAAGGAAATCTTCTAACAATAAATGGTCAGTCCATTATCACGGCTATTGAAAGTGCAGAAACCTACGGCAATAGGTTTACCGTCATCTATTATCCCGGAAGTCACAAACCTTATGTCATGAAAACGGATAAGATTGAGATTATTTCCGCAACGAACATCATGAATGAAGCAGTTTTTAACTATTTTATTGCTGTGGCAAAAGCACGTATCAACCATACCAAAGGAAATGACAAGCTCATTGCTGAAAACGTACTACGCCAAATGGAAAAAATCACTCCCCATCCTGATACGGCGCTACATGCTTATTGTTTTGGTAAAAATCAAACTCGGAAGCCGACTCAACATTTTATTTATCCCTTTGGCGTAAATGAAAGTCAGTTAAAAGCTGTTGAACACGCATTTTCCTCCCAGATCAGCATTATTGAGGGACCACCGGGAACAGGGAAAACGCAAACCATATTAAACATCATTGCCAATATTTTGTTAAATCAAAAGACAGTGGCTATATTGTCCAATAACAACTCTGCGGTAGAGAATGTATATGAAAAATTATCCAAAGTGGGACTAGGTTATCTGGTTGCCAAATTAGGGAGTTCCGATAATAGAAATCTGTTCTTTGAAACCGGGCAATCCTCCCTTACAGGACAAATTGAGCATACCACTGATATTCAGGCTATTAATTCAACACTAAACAAATTAAAATTGCATCTCAAAGCTCAAAATCAGATAGCACTTCTACAGGCACAAATCGATGAATTATCCATCGAAAAACAATATCTAAAGCAGTGGCAAAATGAAAATTTAACAACAAAGCCAAAAATATTAGAGAAATATAAGTTACCACCACAAAAAACAACCGACCTACTTGCTTATTTAAACTATCTTGCAATGCGGCGTATTTCTTTTGCAAACAGAATTCAGCTCTTACTTAACTTCAGAATAGTACGTACCAAATTTCTAAATGATTGGGAGAAACGTAAGGAGTTCATTTACTCTCTACAATTCTCCTATTATGAAAATATGTTGCATCAAAAAACAAAGCTACTAGATAAGTATAAGCAAGAGCTACGGAACCACAATTTTAAACAATTGTTGAACAATCTAACAGATAGTTCGATGAAGTATCTTAAAAACCATCTACGTCAGCACATTCACCACCAATCTACTTTCAGTGCACAAGATTATCGTAAAAGATTTAGTGAATTTACACGACGCTTTCCTATTATTAGCAGCAGTACGCACTCTATCATTAATTCTATCGCCAAAGGTGCTTTGCTCGACTATGTAATTATGGATGAAGCTTCACAACAGGACATTATTCCAGGTATTCTAGGTCTCGGCTGTGCTAGAAATATCATTATTGTCGGGGATAGAAAACAATTACCACATGTCCCAATGAAACTCCAAACTACACCACCAGTTGAATTTTACGACTGCGTAAAATATAGCCTCCTGGACTCTTTTATTGGGCTTTTTCAGAATAATATCCCCATCAATTTACTCAAAGAACACTACCGATGCCATCCAAAAATCATTCAATTCTGCAACAAACAGTTTTATGATAATCAACTCATCCCGATGACACATGACAACGGTGAAAAGGCATTATCACTAATTACCACCGCCAAAGGAAATCACACCAGAAACTTATCTAACCTGCGAGAGTTGGAGTCGCTAAATAAAATCGGATGGGAAGCAAACCATGATATAGGCTATATCGCTCCTTATAATAATCAGATCAACCTTTCTCAGGAGTACCTGCCGGAAGATATGATTAAGGCCACAACACATAAATTCCAAGGTCGAGAGTGTGATGAGATTATTTTCTCCACTGTTTTAGACAAGAAGTGGGATAGCCAAAAGAAAATTTCTTTCGTTGATGATCCTCATCTAATCAATGTGGCTGTATCCCGTGCTAAAAACAAATTTACGCTAGTAACCGGGGATAATGTCTTTACCAAGAACAATCAAAGTATTGCGGCTTTGATTCGCTATATCAGATATTACGCAGATGCCAAACAACTTCATGATAGCCCGGTCATTTCTGCCTTTGATCTGCTTTATGACGAATATGACAAATCATTAGAAAAACTGAATGCCAAGTTGCGTACAAGTGATTCCAGATTCAAATCGGAACAAATTGTTGCCCAACTGCTACGCGAGATCCTAGCTCAGGAAAGATTCAATTCAATTAAATATCATCAGCAGATTGACCTCATTCAGTTGGTTTCACTGAAAAACAACACATTTATTCCGCATGAATTGGAATTTATGAGAAATAGAGCCAGTTGTGATTTTGTGCTCTATTTCAAAATGGGGAAATTTCCTTTGGGAGTCATTGAGGTGGATGGTTATTATCATGATACTGCTCAACAATCTGAACGTGACAATGTAAAAAATGCCATTCTGATAAAGGCAGGCATTCCTTTATTAAGATTGAAAACCATCGAGAGCGATATTCAGCGTAAAATAGCTGCTTTTATCACTGGAATCCTCGAAACTCCTTCATAACAATCGCTTGAATACAAATATTACTTACTAAGTGGAGAAAACATCCGCGGTATTCAGATACATTTTTGCACTCATCCAAATTTAATTTAAAGCCTTCTGTTGATTCAGAAGGTTATTAAAATTACCGATAAAATTGGATTTTTATTTATCGCCAACTCCCATTAATTAATATAATATCTTAATGTTTTATCATTACCCCATCTTTCATCAAGATATACTGATATTAAATATAAGTTTAACAGTGATAACTCGCAAAAATAACAAAACCATTCCAAATAACAGAACCGATAATTACCTACACAATAAAACCACATTATATTCTTTAAGCAATGCCATACACCCAGCAACAGAATAAATAAGATGAACTATAAAACAAAAGAATTCCAACCAATAAGTTAATATAATTGATCGTAATTTTCACTTGTAATTATTTTCACCTAATAAATATGAATCAAAATAAATCGACAAATAATTAATAATAAAATGCATTATTAGAAAATAAAAAATAAATAGTAGAATAGTATAATGTAATATTATTCAATAAAAACCTCACAAATTTTATTGAAATAGACTTTACATACTACATTTTTACACTATTATTAAAAGATTAGATATATATTTTTATCCATTGATTAAGATGTTATCGGTTTTCAGGAGCATATGTTTATCACATAAACAAATCCATATGTTATTGATATAAAATAAATTATAGTTTCTGAACCCAGAACTCAGGTTGAATAAAAAATCAATTGCTTATCTAATAAATCCACAAAGGAAAGCAACCATGAAAGATATATTAAAAAATTCTGATCATAAAATTAAAGATATTCAGGAGTGGATAGAATACATTAAGCACAGAGGAGAAAAATATTCTAAAACGAAGCCATATTCAGATAACATTTTTATTCGTTTCCTAGAAATTGAGAATCTTTCTGATATACAAAGTCCAGCCAGTGTAGCAGCGACAAATACATACACACTATTCGCAAAGAAATCAGCCACATCAAATAAATATCCAGTCAGTGTCACTGAGGGGCTGCAAACTATCATCAATTTATGTCGAGTCGCATCAGGCTATGATCCATTGGAACCAGAAAGTGATGGCAATACGGAGAAATTTATAGCATTCACCGAAGAAATAGAAAAGGTTCCCTTTCTCTCTTTACTATGGGCAGACAAAAGTACGGTTACTCAACAAAGCCATGACACAGATGTCTTGATCGATTCTTTTATTAAAGTCTTTCAAGGATTATCTCCTCAAGATAAAATTACCATTAAGATTTATTTGAAAAAGTTGATTGATACCGCTTTATCATATGCCGATCAGAAGGAAAAAAAATCCAATCTAGTACAATATGCTCTGGCTAAAACCCCAAAGGGAGTGTCACTTTTACTCTATTCTTTTGTATTGACAATAAAGAAAGTAGATAACAAAGGTACGATTAAATTTACATCTCATTATAATCTTTGCCAGGCAGAATATAATCTCAGCCAGAAAATATGGGAAATGACAAGATCGGTATTGGAGAAAGAAGATAAGATAACCATAGAATATTTAATCGATTGTATGACAACCAAAACGAAAGCATAAACTGAAAGCTTTCTATAAGTAGATTAATTGATTTATATCAATGACATCATTACCAATATGTTCTGATATTATTCTCATTATAGTTATTCAATAAAACTATTAAACTCAATAAAAATACAATATATGAAAATATCACATAAACAACCATTTATCCGTGAGGAATAAGTTAAATTACATACCCTTAATATTTGATAGTGAAAAATATCCATCTATGGATATACTTAGTTTGCAAAAAAATATATCTAACATTCGTTAACAAAAATTTAAAACAAAAATTACCAAGCTAAAAAAGCAGTAATATTAAGTACATGATTATCGATTTATCTCACTGTTAATAATAGGGTTAAACATTGTTCCCTATTTTCAACAGTACCCTAACATTCAATCCCTAACTTAATAAATCTATTAAGGATAAAAATCATGGAACATATCTTAAATAATCCTGATTATGCAGTTAAAAAAGCCCAAGAATGGATAGAACATATTGAAAAAGGAGGAACAAGACTCCTTAACGATTGGGAACGCTCAGACAATATTATTATGGATTCTCCTGATGCTGGCGATTATTCCGATGTACAGAGCCCGGCTAATGGCGCAGCTACAGGAGATTATGCACAGCTTGCAAAAGACTCTTCTACATCATCTAAAAATCCGTTAAGCATTACCGAAGGCTTGCAAACTGTTATTAATATGTGCCGTGCAGTCTCAGGCTATAATCCTTTAGATCCTCAAGGCCAGGGTAATAAAAAGAATTTCTTCTCATTTACAGAAGAGTTATCTGGCGTTCCATTCCTTTCTTTGCTGTCAACAAGCGTACAAAATGTTATTCAAAAAAGTCATGATGCAGATGTTTTGATCAACTCTTTCCTGGAAAACTTCTTAGGATTATCTAGTCAAGAGAAAGAGCAGATGAAAACCCCTCTGAGACAATTAGCTATCGCAGCATTATCCTATGCAGGCAGGAGACAAACTCAATCCAATTTCGTTCAAAGTGTTCTTGCTACATCACCAAGAGGTGGCGTTTCATTCTTCTTATATTGGTCTGAGTTTTCAATCGTCGCTTACGAAGATGATAAAGGTCTTATCGAATTCAAATCTCATTACTTCCTGCCACAAGCAGAATATAACCTAAGATACGAATCATGGGTAAATGTAAGACCTGCATTCGAGAAAGCACAGAAGGTATCATTAGAAGATTGGATTGACAGTATGACCACTCGAAGAAAGAAAGGAAGTAATGTAAGAGCGCTTTGTATAGAATAATGTATACCTTATAGATTTCAAGATGCATCGCGACGGCAAGGGAGCGAATCCCCGGGAGCATAGATAACTATGTGACCGGGGTGAGTGAGTGCAGCCAACAAAGAGGCAACTTGAAAGATGACGGGTATGGTGAAATAACCTCAAAATGGTGTCGGCAAAAGCGTCGTGGACACCATAAGTTTCATAGATTCCCAATTTCTTTTGGAAAGTCGAACTGCTTGATTGAGAACGGTTACTTTTAAATACCGTTGCTTTCTCCATGAACTTCTCCTTGATAGGAATTAATATCAACCTGAGATCAGGCTATTTCAGCCAATAATGTATGGCAAATATTGCCTAATGTCTGCATAGCATGTTCCATTTTCTGATTCCAATCAAAAGAGGCATTCAGACGAAAGGCATGGTTAAACTGTTCGCTGGTACAAAACATACTCCCGGGTGCAATGCTGATCCCTTCTGCCAATGCCAGTTGATAAAGCCGCTGTGCACTGAACGGTGGCTCAAACTCTAACCAAAGAAAATAACCACCTTTAGGGCAATTCACTTTTACTGAAGCGGGCATATAGTCACCAATCGCTCGTAATATCAGGTGTTGACGTTGCTCCAATGTGCGACGAAGGCGGCGTAAGTGGTTGTCATACCCCCCCTCCGCAAGATAATCAGCAATTGCCAATTGCGTCGGCATGCTGGCAGAAACGGTACTCATCATTTGTAGCTGTTGGATTTTTTTGGCATGTTTTCCTGCCGCAACCCAACCTACCCGAAATCCCGGCGCCAGACATTTAGAAAACGAAGAGCAATGCATAAAGTTGTTTTCACTGTCCAACCCTTTCGCCGGTACAGGCCGTTGCTGCTCGAAATAGAGTTCACCATAAACATCATCTTCAATCAGCACCACCTGATTACGGTTCAGAATATTCACCAGCCGTAATTTACTGTCAGCGGACATCGTTCCCCCTAGCGGGTTCTGAAAGTGAGTCATTAACCAACAGGCTTTTATCGGGTATTTCTGAATCACCTCCTCCAGCGCATCCAAATCAATACCGTTTTGTGGATCAGTTTTGATGGCTACCGCTTTCAAACGCAAACGTTCAATGGCCTGTAAAGCACCGTAAAAAGCCGGTGATTCAATCACCACCCAATCACCCGGCTCCGTCACCGACTGTAAACTGAGACTCAGTGATTCCATCGCACCAGCGGTAATGACAATTTCATCAGGAGAGACATGAATACCATGCATTGCATAACGGCGCGATATGTTACGGCGTAACTTATCATTACCCGGCGGTAAATTAGCTAAAGCGCTATGCGGCGCTATTCGCCTGGCCGCGGCCGCTAACGCTTTGGAAAGTTTGGGTTGAATCAATAAGGATGGATCTGGAAATGCTGAACCAAACGGAATAATCGCAGGATCTTTACACGCCTGTAATACATCAAAAATAGAAGCGCTTATTTCTACGCTTTCACTTAAATGTAATCGTTTTCCCCCTTTTGCTGCGGCAAAGGGCTGCAAACGTTTAGCAACGTAATAACCCGATTGAGGCCGGGAAATGATCCATCCCTGGCTCTCTAATAATTGATAAGATTGAACAACGGTCATCAAACTTAAACCGGATAACTTCACTGATTCTCTCAGTGAAGGTAATCTATCTCCCACCAGCCAGGTACCATCTTCGATATGTTGAAGAATTTGCCTGGCAAATTGTTCATAACGCTTCATCAATTCAGACCTCTCCGCAAACTGTTATAGTTAATATACAGAAAACTGTCACTATTATAGTTATTTTTTTCATGCTTTACTTACCCGTATACATTTCCTGCCTTTATTCAAACTAAAAATAAGAGGTCACTATGTTTGGTTTAAGCGCCTTGGAACTGGCCAGAATTCAATTCGCGTTTACCGTCTCGTTTCACATTATCTTTCCGGCAATTACTATCGGGTTGGCCAGTTTTTTAGCGGTACTGGAAGGATTATGGCTGAAAACTCGGAATACCGATTACAAAGTGCTATATCATTTCTGGTCGAAAATTTTTGCCGTTAACTTCGGTATGGGCGTGGTTTCTGGTCTGGTTATGGCTTACCAGTTCGGCACCAACTGGAGTTTTTTCTCTGATTTTGCCGGTTCGATCACCGGCTCATTACTGACTTACGAAGTACTGACTGCGTTCTTTCTTGAAGCGGGCTTTCTCGGCGTTATGCTATTTGGCTGGAATCGTGTAGGTGAAAAGTTACATTTCTTCGCCACCTTGATGGTTGCGCTAGGTACTCTAATATCCACTTTTTGGATACTGGCCTCCAATAGCTGGATGCAAACCCCGCAAGGCCACGAAATTGTCAATAATCAGGTCGTCCCCGTCGACTGGTTGGCAGTGATATTTAATCCCTCCTTTCCATATCGCCTGGCACATATGTCTACTGCGGCCTTCCTCGCCTCAGCATTCTTTATTGCAGCTTCAGCGGCATGGCATTTATTAAAAGGCAATGACTCGACAGCAATGAAAAAAATGCTCTCCATGTCGATGTGGATGATCCTGATTATTGCGCCTTTACAGGCATTGATTGGCGATGCCCACGGTCTTAACACACTCAAGCATCAACCCGCCAAAGTCGCGGCAATGGAAGGCCACTGGGAAAATCTTCCCGGCGAAGCGACTCCGCTGATTCTGTTTGGTATCCCGGATATGGCACGGGAAGAGACACGTTATGCCGTCAAAATTCCTTATCTCGCCAGTCTGATTTTGACTCACAGTATAGATAAGCAAGTTCCCGCTCTTAAGGAGTTTCCACCGGAAGATAGACCAAACGCGCTTATGGTTTTCTGGTCATTCAGAGTGATGGTCGGCCTCGGTATGTTGATGATAGTTGCCGGTTTTTGGGGGCTTTGGTTGCGTTATAAGAAGCGACTTTATCAGTCAAAAGCCTTCTTGCGTTTTATATTCTTGATGGCGCCTTCCGGCCTGATCGCCATTCTTGCCGGTTGGTTTACTACCGAAATAGGCCGTCAACCGTGGGTAGTTTATGGTCTGCTACGCACCAAAGATGCGGTATCCGCACACGGTGAAATCCATATGAGCATCAGTTTGTTGCTTTTCATCGCGGTTTACAGCTCGGTATTTGGTGTGGGTTACGCCTACATGATGAAACTTATCCGCAAAGGTCCCAAAAAGGAGTTAAACAATGGGTATTGATCTGCCGTTAATCTGGTTCATCATCATCGTGTTCAGCATCATGATGTACATTGTCATGGATGGTTTTGATCTTGGAATTGGATTGCTCTATCCCACGGTTAAAAACGATAAGGATCGTGATTTAATGATGAACAGCATTGCGCCGGTGTGGGATGGTAACGAAACCTGGCTGGTGCTTGGCGGCGCAGGTTTATTCGGCGCTTTCCCTTTAGCTTATGCCGTTATACTTGATGCATTAACAATTCCCCTGACATTAATGCTACTTGGCTTGATCTTCCGTGGCGTCGCCTTTGAATTTCGTTTCAAAAGCGCGCCTGAGCACCGTCATATCTGGGACAAAGCCTTTATCAGCGGCTCTGTGATTGCGACGTTTGTTCAAGGCGTGGTAGTAGGCGCCTTTATTCAAGGGTTCCCAGTGGAAAACCGAGCTTACGCCGGCGGCTATTTTGATTGGTTTTCGCCCTTCCCCCTATTTTGTGGTTTTGGGCTGGTAGTTGCTTATGCATTGTTAGGCTGTGGCTGGCTAATCATGAAAACCGAAGGTCATCTACAACAAGAGATGTACCGCGTCGCCCGTCCGCTCATCTTTCTGATGCTGGCAGTTATCGCCATTATCAGTTTATGGACGCCATTTATTCATCCGGCAATAGCTGAACGTTGGTTCACCCTGCCTAACCTATTGTTTTTCCTCCCTGTACCACTGTTGGTGGTTTGGTCCGGCTGGAAGCTACTGTATTCAATCAAACGCAAAACCCATTACACACCGTTTCTATCAGCGCTGTTGTTAGTTTTCCTTGGCTATAGTGGATTAGGCATCAGTATCTGGCCTAACTTGATCCCACCAACAATCAGCTATGAAGCTGCGGCAGCGCCACAGCAAAGTTTAGGTTTTATGCTGGTCGGCGCCCTACTTATCATTCCAGTGATCTTGGTTTACACCTATTGGAGCTACTACGTTTTTCGGGGGAAAGTTAACCATGAACAAGGCTACCACTAATCAAAACACTCCACGCCCTTCTGTATGGAAACGGATAGGCTGGATGGCAATGATCTGGTTATGCAGTGTGATGGCTCTTTTTGCTGTTTCCACACTATTTCGCCTTTTAATGACAGCAGCCGGTATGAAATTGAAGTAATTATTAACACTATTTAATAAATTGAGCTAAAGTTTTCATCAGTATTGCAGAACGGAATCTTAGCCTGATGAAAACAAGTTCAAATAACACCATCTTCAAAAATCAAAAACTGTTTGTAATCAACTCCATTATAAATTTATTTTTACTTTTTATACTGTTGCTGATTAATAAACCGTCGATTCCAGATTTAATCTTACCGTTATTGATAATGTTAAGCATTACAAATGTCTACTTCCTGATAAAAGTGGTACATAATTCTGCTCCTGTTAAAGAATGGCAACATGCAAGATACAAAGCAGAAATTAACGCCCTGAAACAAAAAAATGGCTATTTGGATTTTCTCTGTCAAAGCCATTTCAAACTGCAAAATTGTAAACTGCTACCTGAAAAGCTTCAGGAGATTTTTTCCCACCTCAATCGCCTGATCCCTTTCTGTGAAGCCAAAATCATCTTTTATCCATCGCAACAAGAATATTCCTTCCGTAATCCTCATCAATGCCCCTACTTTGACGTGCCGCTTATTACGAGATGGAATTTAGATGACAATATTGATAACTATGGAACACTCTGGATAAAAACACACAGAAATAGTGATCTTACCCCCGATGAAAAAAGTCTGGTTCAAGATGTGGTAACTTTAATGACAAATAAACTATTACGGGAAAATCAGCTCCAATGCCAACATCAGAGTGTGCTGGCCGCAGAGAGAGCCGCTATTTCCCGTGAACTCCACGATTCCATTGCTCAATCCCTCTCTTTCCTTAAGATTCAAGTTAATTGCCTATATATCGGCAGTGATAATTTACCCAAGCAAAGTTTAACTTCGCTAAATATGATTAAAGATGAGTTGAATATTGCCTATCGCCAGCTAAGAGAATTACTGGCAACTTTCAGGAATGAACAACCTCAATGTAATCTACAAGAATCTTTACAGGACTTGATTAATGAATTTAACCACCGTCTAGGCTTCAACATTGAATTCAATTACCGCCTGACACATCAGCACATTCCTGACAGTTACAGCAAGCATTTGATACAAATCATTAGGGAATGTTTAAACAACTGTTATAAGCACGCCGATGCCAATTGGATCAGTGTCCGCATTTACCCTATTGATGACAAAATTATTACAGTTGTTAGTGATAACGGTCAGGGTATCAATCTGGACTCCGCTAATAAAAACAAATTTGGCATGGCTATTATGCAAGATAGAGTTTCTATCCTGGGTGGACAATTACAGATAAAGAATCGAAAACATGGCGGTACAGAGGTAGAAATTCAATTTTCACTGGATTGAAAAAGACAGATAAATCCCATTACCGACAGCAGCACAGTTTATTGAATGATAATAATTATCATTTATGTTAATTGCTGTTACACTAACTTTGGTTTTATCAGATAATAACCTTAGGTAAATTTTCCAGAGGAATTTTACGTGACTAATAGCACAATTGAAGAAAAAAATATTTACCGTCCTGCACCACCAAGGCTTGTTCAGGTAAAAAACATTTTCGATGTGACGCCTAATATGCGCAGCATTACTTTCACCAGCGAGTGTCTGGATAGTTACCCCACTGAATGTGAAGGCGGGCACCTAAAGATATTCTTACCGCTTCCGGGGCAGACCAAACCGGTATTACCGACTTTATCGCCAGAAGGCCCAATATGGCCAGCGAGTGAACTGCGTCCAATTGTCCGTACTTACTCGGTTCGCGCCATCCGCACCGAACAAAAAGAGATCGATATTGAGTTCGCATTACACCACAATGGTGGCCCGGCAGTGGAATTTGCTTATAGCGCTAAAATCGGTGACTGGATCGGTATCACTAATCCCGGCGGCCCAGATCCATTATTGCCAAAAGTCAGCCACTACTATATGGCTGGCGACCCAAGTTCCCTGCCTGCTATTGCCGCGCTCTTGGAAACAGTAAAACCAGACGCGACTGGACAGGTCATTATTCGTATCGAAAGTGAACGAGATATTCAGGAATTAAAAAAGCCGGCTGGAATAGCGGTTCACTGGATCACGGGTGATATTGAAATAACTGACACAATCGTATCTGAATTCAAATCCTGGTCATTACCAACAGAAGATGTCACTTTCTGGCTTGCCGGTGAAGATAAGCTGGTAAAAGAAATTCGTCGCTATATTCGCCGAGAAAAAGGCTATGAACGCCACCAGCTATATGCCATTCCTTACTGGAGACATGGCTTTGATGAGGAAGGTTATCATGTCCTGCGTCATGAAGTGATGGATAGCGACGATTAAGAACCTTATATATTTATATTCGCTTGATCCCCTCTCCTACTAAAATTCGTGGGTGAGGGAATCAACAATACAGATATTATCCGCAACATCACTTAAAACGAGGTTTTTAAAATCGAAGAAATGCGATTGACGATAATTCAATTTCTCTTGAGTTTGTAACATTTTGTTACAAATTTATTTTTTCGTGAATTAAAAAAATGAAAATTTTCCTTGCTATTTACTGATGATTTAATAATCAATCTGAGCTTCGCTTAAGAGAAGGGAACCTCAGGTTAAATAGGACCGAGTTGCTTTACCCGATCAGATCCTCTGACGATCTCAGTATAACTGAAATCCTTTGGAGCCTTTTTGAGTTGGGTGATCCAGTGCAAGCCCTCTATATCATCAGACAACAAAATGTACTGTCTTTCAGTGGGTATGAATCCCACCCGGAACTAAAGAAGTCTCTCCTGATAGCTGCTTACTTATCAGAGGCGGACCACCTCCTCGAGCAGCACCTTCTCTTCTGTCAGCAAACGGGCATGTTCACCCACGATTTCACGCAGTACCGCCAATTCAGCTTCCAGTCAAGCCACGCGGTCAACTGCTGCGGGGAATAAAATATAAAAATTCATGATGGATGCTTGATGAGATGTAACTTATAAGAGACAATAAGTATAAGTCATTGTGATGAGGGCAGCTGAATGCCTTATACAACACTACGTTATCAGGACGGTAACAAAAAAGTTCCTTATACTGAATGGATAAGAAAACTTAGAAAAAAAGATCCCCGCGCTGCCGCTAAGGTTGACACTCAAGTATCCCGCGCATGTGCCGGAAATTTCGGGGATCACAAATTTGAAAGGGATGGTGTCTGGGCATTACGAATTGATTACGGGCAAGGCCACCGCGTTTATTATTCGATGGAAGCTGGACAAATAATCCTTTTACTCATCGGAGGTAACAAAGGCTCACAACAAACGGATATAGACAAAGCCGTTAATTACCTTAAAGATTTTCATGTGAGGATAAAAAATGACAGATAAAATCAAAATGAAAGTAGCCTGCGAAGCAGGTGACTCTAATATCCCAGCTTCAATCGATCACGATACTGCAATGATTGAAGAGTTGCGCGCCGATCCTGCATACGCTGAAATCTATTTACAGACGGCGTTAGAAGACATTTACGAGCCGGGTGGCGTTGGTGCGTTCCTTATTGCATTACGCCAGATCATTGAGGCTCGTGGCGGCGTTGGTGAGATAGCCAAAAAATCCGGTCTTGCCCGACAGCATATTTACCGCGCGTTATCCGCTAATGGCAACCCGACATTGAGCACTATTACTGAAATAACACGTGCAGCGGGAGTTAGATTAACCCCGGTCCACTATTCCTAATATGGTGCTGGTTTATTAGCGCCGATTTGTGGGGGGTTCATTCCTCAGCCCCACAAATCGGCCTAGTACTACAGCCGTAGATGTTGTGTAATAATACGCCAAGTTTTCACGCTAACATAGCGAAAGATTCGATGCAAATACCGTTGACCCTGTGGACACAGGAGCTGCATACATTACACGCCCGTTTAGCTCCCCTGTTTAAGCGCTCCGAACCACATTACTGGAAAATAAAGTAGCGCCACTAAGGTCATATCACCAGTTTATCCATATCCAGAATTAAACAATAAAGGTAAGGATTTAAAATAGACGGAATAATCAAGGATTACGCCGTGAGGCGCTGTTACAAAAGTCCTCAACGGCGTATTTCCACAATTTATTCACAATAAGCCAATAACGTTTTCTGGCACAATTGAGAACGAACGCAATCCTCTTGATTAAAATGGATAACACTGACGATTTCATCATCTGAAAATCTTTCCAGTGCATCACGCAATCCTGATACGACGCCAACCGGCAAATCGCATTGACTTATATCACCATTTACAATCACCGTAACATTTTCCCCAAGCCGGGTCAGAAACATTTTCATTTGATTAACAGTGACATTCTGGGCTTCATCCAGAATCACAAATGCGTTTTCAAATGTTCTGCCCCGCATATAGGCAAAAGGAGCAATTTCAACTTTGCCAATTTCAGGCCGTAAGCAATATTGCAGAAATGATGCTCCCATGCGTTTTAATAAAACGTCATAAACTGGGCGGAAATAGGGCGCAAATTTTTCAGCCATATCTCCGGGCAAAAAACCGAGATCTTCATCCGCCTGTAATACAGGGCGGGTGACGATGATCCTATCAATTTCCTTATTAATCAACGCATCCGCAGCCATTGCGGCACTGATAAACGTCTTACCGCAGCCCGCCTCCCCACTGGCAATAATCAATTTTTTATAGTTTATTGCACGCATATAACGCCATTGCGTTTCAGTCCGTGGCAAAATTTCCGAAGTATCCCGGTTATCACGTGCCATACCAATAGCTTCTACGCCACCGAGTTGTACCAGAGAGGTTACATTATCATCCTGATAACATTGATGATGACGCAAATCCCTTTTCATCATCCGTTTTGCCTCTCGACGTGATTTAATCACTGCTTTCTGTCTACTCATAGCAGTATCACCTTATCGTTGTTTTCACCCATCCGGTGTCATATCACCGATACAATAACTACATTCAAATAGATAGGTGCCTCTTTTCCGCTTATTTAGCCCCATAGAAAAACGGTGGTAGAATCGTCACATATATTAATGACTCTGATATTCCCAAGTTCGCATATCATCGGAATATCAATCATTAACATCACTCACCATTATTTCTATCTAATGAAAACTAACGAATCATTATGACAGTATAATGACAATTTCTAAGTTATAGCAAACAAGCTAGGAACTCTCGATTAAAAATAATCGACAGTATCGCTTATTTAACTTTGCGAGAAATTTAATTCATTGAATAATATGACTTAATATTTATAATGATAAGTATTCATTAATCTAAGCTAATGACTTAACATCATAGTAGCCATTATTGATTTGGCTACTATTGGTATTGATACATTCAGTTACCATCCGGCAAAGAAGTTACTATCTGAAAGTACTCTTCTCCACCAAATGGCAACAATATTATTATTGATGACAACAGAGCAAATAGTTAATTATCTGTTTTATTAAGTACCCTTACAGTTTCCAGCCAATCGAAAACCCGCATTTTTTGCTTCCGTTTCTGTTTTAAAATAGACCGCGTTCTTCTCTTGCATCACCTTATAACCTGAACAATGAGAAAAATGATAGATTTTGCTGTTGTTATTCCCTTTAATTAATCCTGTGGAGGATGCATCAGGTAACACCCGTTGTCTCTGGATATCTGTTTGACTATTTCTCTGCCCTTTTCTCTGCTCAGTTTTGGGAATGCCCGCAGCGGAGTTTTTATGCCACAATTGCCATTTCTGTTCACCGGTAACAAAAGGGTTATGATGCCCCATAATACCGGCAATTCGATTATCTCTCTCCCGCTCCCATTTACTCGGTGGATATTGACGATCCCAAGCGATAAATAATTGCTGTTGTTGACGGGACATGGAAAGATTGTAACGATCGTGCATATAAAAATTTATCCGAGCGACCTGTCCTTTTACTTCATTTCTAGGCTCGAACGTGCGAGATTTAAAATCGACTTTACTGGAACAATGGCCATAATCATTCGGCATATTTTTCGGTAACATTCCATAACCAAAATTACTACGATCGCCATTAACCTCACCAATTGATGGAGCTAAATTATGCATATCAGACTCCATCGCCCTGAAAACAGGATCGGAAGAGACACAATTTTTCCTTCCTCCATTTTGCCAACATTGCCGCTGATGACCAAAAACCCAGGCAGGAACAATATGTTCCCATTCAATTCGTTCAGCTCGATTCTGTTGTGACCTGACTTGATAACCACACGAAGAAAGAATTGCGCGTCCACCGCTCTTACCTGTCCATTGCCAATCGCAACCACAATAAAATGTCCCTTCCCCTGACTTAAATTGATCATGGTAAATGCGTTTACGCAATTCAACTTTAGCTTGTTCAAAGGTGGTCGGAGCGGCAAAAGAAGATAAAGGAGCAATTAAGCTGAAACACCCAATATGGATTGCCCAAAAAATAACTTTACGTTTCAATGATAAACCCTACTTATGCAAAAATATCATTCTGATTTTACTCTTTTATATTGCCTCATAATCGACCTATAAGACAAATATTATTTCTTTGCATTTCTTCTTAGCTTCTCTTTTAAAAAGAAAGGCTATTCGATGAACAAGTTGAGATATCACAAGATGGCAGTTATTCCATTATTGTGGAATGATTAATCGGGTATGATGAGATCGATATATAAACCATATGTTTTAAAAACAAGCGGTTATATCACTCACCACCGACATGAAAAAATAGAGAATGATGTTCAACATCGGCTTAAGATACAGGGCCGATATATGGCCCCGTCTTACTGCAATTTACTACCAGAAGCATTTATTACCTAGAAGCGCAGGTACTCTCCATTTCTTCCTGTAATTTCTTGCGATTCAAGTTCCAGAGTGAATCTTCTGGCATTTGGACCCGAATATCTAAGCGACAGGAATCGGGAATATCACAAGGCTCTCCATCTTGATAGAAGATCTTGTTGCCATTGTCATCAATAGATTTGAGTCGCCAATTTTGAAATCTCTCCGGTAAATGCGCATGTTGGCGATGGAAAGTCTCAATAATAATAGAACCGTCAGGCTGGACGTGATCATCAACAAAAATCAGTTCGAGATTATTGTTGTCGCAAGGAACGGAAATCCCCCCATTAACACCCCAACCACCATCAGCGTTATAGCCCAAGATATTTGATATACGATATATGCCGGTTCTCTCTTTTATTACTTCTGCACCTTCGGATTCATCATTAGTCGAGAATGTGCCATCAGGGGAGATTTCTATTACCGGGGAGGCAGTCTTGAGATATCCGTTGGTATCTGGTGTAGCGTTCTTATCGTCCCAAAACTTACGTGTAACTTGTCTTTTGCTATCGCTATTTATGCTATCTGTACGATATGTACTGCCTTCATGCATGAAAACCAGCCTGTGGCTCCATACACCATCTACGCCTTCACTTGATAAACCATTTACATTACTAAATCTTAACTGAACTCCATACCAATCAGATGGCAGCCCATATTTAGTAAGAAATGGCGCGGTGGGTCCATACCCGGCACAACCATCGTATAGATTTTCCGATCCATACAAACGAGCAAAACCCATTGAATGCATTGCATCATTAATTGATACTGCGCCTACATCCCCCGCAGTCAAATTAATATCTCCAGTCAACGCCTTACCATTTATTTTCCGGCTATCAGGTACCTTAGTATTAATACTTTCAAGTAATGAATTAACTATTTCTTTAATCAACTTTTGCGTCACTGCCAATGTATCACTATCACCAATCACATCGGTAAGTTGAACAATACCTTTTTGTGTTAGTGAAGCATTGGGAATTCCTGTTATCGCTTTCTGTTCTAAAGCTTTATTTAACTGCACGGTGAGTTTAGTTACATTACCATCATCTAAAACATCCTCACCAGTTTGTGTCGCAATAAAATCAGCGACAACCGATGTTATTGTTGACGCTTGACGTAATATCTTATTTAATATGTGATTATCAATGTATTGCCTGTCTGGAAACCCACGCGGTAAATTCGGATCTGTTTCGTAGCCTTGTTGACTGGGTACATTAGCGCCATTACCAATAGCAAAAGCTTTAAAATCATTTTTACTCATATACCTTCCCCAAATTAAATAATGTTTATTTATAGTCAAAAATATTCAACATCTTAAAATATCCTTATTGACCTCCATCCACTTTTAGCGAAAATAAATTTAAAATCGATAACCAGATTAACTTTACGAATCAGAATTCATTTTCATGTGGACTTTTATACGAATTTTTCAATCAAAGCACCGATTAAAAAACCAGTACTTTGTCAATATCTGAGGATTATAAGACTTTAATGATATTATTCTTGCGGCTGTTCAGGCCAATTAATATCTGGCGCCGATGAAACATCAACCCGACGCAGTAATACCAAATATTTTTTCCAATCTAGCAATAAAGTTTTTTCCGCTTCTGATGCCATTTCAGTTTCAACCGCATATTGCAATATAGTGATGGCTTCATCGGCTTGCCGACGAGAAATAGCACGTTGTTGTTCTGCCTGTTCAATTTGACTGACTTTTAGAGCTTCAAAGTCCGTTACCCATTTTTCACCATCCCATTGATCAAAATCGGTGGACGGTTGCTCGAATGTTAATGTTTCTGGTAATTCACCCAGTGCAGCCACTTCTTCTTGTGCACCCGCTTGCGTGTTGTAAGCTATTTTTCCACGGTGGTCAGGGACAATTTCCCAATAACTTCCGTCCTCACTGCGACGCACAGCCATATCATCAGAATCGGGCAGGTCTGGCGCGTCTAAATAAGAGTGCGCTGACACACCTACACCTTCCGCAACATATTCTAAATCAGAGCCAGAGAATTCTCTCGAATAGGGATTAACATGATAAACTTTTATCCAGCCGGCTTGAATTGCTAATCCGTCTTCACCTAATACAGCGGTTTTAGTATCTAAAATATTTTCTTGTGTCATTATTACTCTACCTTTACGATATTATTCTGCTTTTACGATATAGTTAAATGCGATATTACGGGGGCGATTTTCATTCGCAGTAGGTACAACGCGAGAAGCATCGATTCCCAATTCACTAAATCGATCCTGGGCCATAGATTCATATGTAGTACCGACATTAAAATGACTGTTGGGGTCGGTTCCCGAAGTATAAAAAGCACCACCGGCGGTACTGAACATACGTGATGAAATTCCAACAGTTCGTCCGCTTACACTACCAATAATGTTCCTAATAGCATCCCTCTGATGAGTTAAAATTCCACGACCATTATCAACACCACGCCCATCATCCCAGCCACGAATAAACTCGCCTCTTAAATCAGGTAATCTGCCGTCAGGATAAGCTTCTGCTAACTTAGGATACTGTGATCGACTAAAAGCGGAACCATTACAAGTGAAATAACCGGAAGGTGGATGGGGCAACGGCCAAGGAATAGGAGAGCCAACAGGGGTGCTGGAAATATTTGAAACTTTCTGCTCTAAAGCTTTATCTAAAGCGCTATTGAATCGCACAGTAAGCTTAGCTATATCACCATCATCCAGTACATCCTCACCAGATTGTGTCGCAATAAAATTAGCCACAACAGATGATATTGTTGAGGTTTGGCGCAATACCTTATTTAATACATGAGTAGAAACATTCTCAGGTGGAAATCCCGTTCTTAGATTCTGACTTTCTTCATATTTTTCTTGACTCACTACATTAGCATTATCACTAACAGAAAAGGCTTTAAAATCATTTTTTTGGCTCATATACCCCTCTTATATTCAATAATATCATCCAGCAATCAATATATTAAATAATCGTACAAATAGCCTCTCTCAATTGACGCTAATTATAGTCTAGTTCAGGAAAATAATAATGAAATTTATTTTATAGCTTATAGGGTTAATTATTTTTGTATAATTGGCAGTAATAAATCATCCAACACATTGCAATAAAATACACCCAGATTTATTTGCATTTGTCATCTGTTACCTTATCTTTGCCATTTATAACTGCAAATCTTCATGATAATGTTTCCTACCTTTATTAAAACAGATGAAAAAATAACAACGATAAAAAAGACCACACTACAGCGTGGCCTTAAGCAAGGTAACTCACCAATAAAAATTATTGTTTTTCAGCGAAAAATAATCTGTAAATTCCCCCTCCAACAATCCCACCAATAATCGGCATCACCCAGAAAAACCATAACTGCTCTAAAGCCCAGGTATTCTGGAATATAGCAACAGCCGTGCTTCGTGCTGGATTGACTGATGTGTTGGTAATAGGAATGCTAATCAAATTAATTAAAACCAGCGCCAAGCCGATTGCTAATGGTGCAAAACCCGGAGGTGCTCGTCTATCTGTCACGCCAATAATGACAATTAAGAAAATAGCCGTTAAAACAATTTCAGCCACAATAGCTGATTGAAGTGAGAATCCACCCGGTGAATGCTCGCCAAAACCATTTGATGCAAAGCCACTCGTAGTCGCATCAAAACCTACCTGCCCACTGGCAATAACATATAATACTGCCGCGGCAAGAATGCCACCGATAACTTGAGAAATAATGTAAGGAATAATTTCTACTGCCTTGAAACGACCACCAGCCCAAAGACCAATTGTTACAGCGGGGTTAAAATGCCCGCCAGAAATATGCCCAACAGCATATATCATCGTTAATACTGTTAAACCAAATGCCAAAGATACACCGACAAAACCAATCCCTAATTCAGGAAATGCAGCAGAGAATACAACACTACCACATCCCCCAAAAACCAAAACAAAAGTTCCAAGCAATTCAGCTGCTAATTTTCTTAACATGTTTTGTCCTCATCCAGTTATCAAAACGAGTCACCTTGCTGAAATTAACTATAGCCAATAAATTAAAATCATGCTTATTTTTACTATAACCGTATAAGCCACTGATTTTTGTGGTATCTTTGCCTGATATTCACTTCAAACCGTGATTTAAAGCAACATCTATCCTGTACAGATCAACTTTTCGGTGAAAAATGGATAACTTAAAATCAATTATCGCCAAAATAAGTTCAATATTCTGTTTTAACAATAGAAAAATCCGATGCAAAATACCTGCACCGGATTATCACGTCAGTATTGAATAACATAATACCTATTAAGCAACGAGTACTATGTGAAAACTGGTTTTTTCACTGCTGAACAAGTCATTCATCTGACTACCAAAACTGAAATATTTGCATATCCGACAATCCCTGAAGCGTTTGAACCTAATAAATGGGTGGAAATATTAGGTCGCCGGGAACCAATAACAATTAAATCTGCTTTAATCTCATCTGCTGTCGATAATACTTTATCCCTCGGTGATCCAAAGGCTACGGAGAAAGAGACTCGCTCTTTTGGCAAGTCTATTTTCTCAGCCACTTTTGACAATTCCTCTTCTGATCTTGCAATAGATTTCTTGGCAAAAGAGTTGAGCAAGTCATATTGGTAACTATAACTAATTGAAAATCTTGATATATCAGGAACGGCATGGAAAAGATGTATATTAGCATCAGATAACTTCGCCAAATACTCTGCATGTGCAATCGCTTTATCGGTCAATTCATCTTCTGAAATATCTACCGGTACTAAAATCGTTTTGTACATACGCACTCCTATATTTATATACCAAACCTAACTACTTTAATGAGTATATAAAATATTCCATTATTTGTTGTGAGTTGTTTAACTAAATCAAATAAATTACGGTATAGCTCTATTTTCAATCACTCAGAGTCAAGATGCCACTTATGCAATATTCGATGAATGAAAGGCGTTACAACAAGCCCCAAGGTAATAAAGAACACACTTCCCAAAAATACCCCATATATCGCAATGAAATATTTACCGGATAAGTTATCTAGCAAGCCATCCGAAGATGGCCAGCCAATCTCTCCCATTACGTTTCAATTACCTTATCTGATAACCAAAACAGATGTTGTCGAATATTTAACAACACCAGATGCATTAGATCCTAGCAAATGCGTTGTAATATTGGGCCTTCTAGAGCCAATAACAATAAGATCAGCATTAATTTCTGTCGCTGCTGCTGTTATTTCATCTCTTGGCGACCCAAATGCAATGGAATAGGATAACCTGTCATCAGGAAAATCGATGGTATCAAGCAGCGTTTTCAAATCATCTTCGGCTTTAATTGTCGCTTTATCCTTAATTTCATCATATCCCAACGAATATGCATTAACAATTGCTGATGAAATTGGCAGTACATGAAGAATATGGAGCCTCGCACCTGTTTTTTTCGCCAAAGACAGTGCATGCTTAACCGCTTTACTCGTTAGTTCATCTTCTGAAATATCTACCGGTACTAAAATAGTTTTGTACATACGCACGCTCCTATATTTACATACCACATTTACATACCACATTTACATACCAAACCAGACTACTACATTTAGTATACTCTATATCCTGTTAATTACTATGAGTTATTCAACTATACTCGTCGTCTTTCAAGTTGCTTCTTTGTTGGCTGCACTCACTCACCCCGGTCACATAGTTATCTATGCTCCCGGGGATTCGCTCCCTTGCCGCCGCGATGCATCTTGAAATCCATTGGGTATATATAGATGCAATGATAAAAATCAATAAAATCACTTATATTTCATATCGATATAAAGACATCACCCATACCATTCACATAGAATTAACATTTATAAAAGTAAAAACTAATCATTATCATAACAATGAATCTATTATTATTTGTCATCAATGATGATTACATTATTTATCTGCAAAAGAAAAAGTTAATTGATACCTTTTTTCAATATATCATTCTGTATATAACGATAAAATAACAATTATAATTTAAAGATTTTTCACAAATCATTCTCCTTAGCGCCCCTTTCTCTATAACCAGACAATTAATATCGTTTTTAATTTATTTACATTATATCTTTAGTTTCATGCAGTTATACTAATTTAATGCATATAATAATATTTTTTTCCGAAAAAATATTATGAAAAAACGTTGGTCATTTCAGCACATAGCAAAAGTGGGATGTACAGGGGCAATAACATTAACCCCTGAAACCTACCTCACTGCCGATATAACGCTTTTATTTGATGAACCGTATTTTCAAATATCTTAGCCTGTTTTTCATCTCCCATTTCTGCAATAACACGCTCCAAATTCAGTACAACTTTCCCTGCATGAGCTTGCCCCATAGTTTTAAGAATGGAAGCCAACAGAACTTTCAAACATGTCACCTCTGTTGCCAGAGTTTCAGTATCGGATGAAGGAATTAAAACAATTTTATTCATAGTCGTTACCCGTTTACGTATTAATTACGTTATGAAAATAATAATTATACCACATAATTCATCCCCTATTTTTATACATTTTCCAAATAGATCTACGCCAAAAAGCGTTAAATTATTGTTAAAACCATTTATTTTATAAATATTTATTTAGTTATTAATTTCATCATAATCAGAATAGGCAGAATATTCCCATTACAAATAAACAGTACTTGTCATCGTATAAAATAATTCTCTTTTGTCTTTGGAAGAGATAAGTATAATATTCACATTCCTGATGAACTTTTAGGATAATTTATCTATTCTATTGTTTTATATAATCTTTACTAAAAGTCAAAAAATAGACAATTGAAGTTAACTCTTTTGAAACAAATTCAATACACAAGCAATGTCAATGAAGCTCATGTATGAGCATAGAGCCAGTTGGAGATACTTTTTTGATAAATGTTTTGTTAGTCGATGATCACGAGCTGATCAGGGTTGGTGTAAAACGTATTCTTGATGACGTAAAAGGGATAACAGTAACAGGAGAAGCTAACTGTGGTGAAGAAGCGATAAAGTGGTGCCGGGCTAATAAAGTAGATATCGTGTTAATGGATATGAACATGCCAGGCATGGGCGGCCTGGAGGCAACAAAAAGAATCCTGCGTTATTGTCCCGATGTCCGAGTCATCATGTTGACTATCTATACTGAAAATCCTTTGCCAATGAAGGTGATGCAGGCCGGCGCCAGAGGATATCTCAGTAAAGCTTCTACCCCTCAGGACATGATTAATGCAATTCGCGCAGTTAATGCCGGCCAGCGTTATATCGCTCCCGATATTGCTCAACAGATGGCCCTTAGCCAAATTAGTCCACAGAAAGACAATCCATTAAGTTGTCTGTCTGATCGTGAATTACAGATTATGCTGATGATCACGAAAGGACAAAAAGTGAGTGATATCTCCGAACAACTTAATCTTAGCCCAAAAACCGTCAATAGCTATCGCTACCGAATGTTTAGTAAACTCAATATCAGCGGCGATGTAGAATTAACACATATGGCAATACGTTATGGGCTATTTGACACAGAGAGTCTATTAAATAGTGACGGAACAATTTGATTCAAAAACATTTTTACAAACAGTAACCAGTCAGCCTGGTGTTTATCGTATGTATGACGCCTCAGGTACGGTTATTTATGTTGGTAAAGCCAAAGATTTAAAAAAACGGCTTGCCAGTTACTTTCGTACGCAGGTCGCCAATCGTAAAACCGAATCTCTGGTTAAAAATATTGTTCAAATAGATGTTACTGTCACGCATACCGAAACAGAAGCACTGCTATTGGAGCATAATTACATTAAGCTCTATCAGCCCCGATATAACGTTTTACTGCGAGATGACAAATCCTACCCTTACATTTTTCTCAGCGCGGATAAACATCCACGGCTGGCAATGCATCGGGGAGCTAAACATTCTAAAGGTGAATATTTCGGCCCGTTTCCAAATACTCATGCAGTACGAGAATCATTAATCTTACTGCAAAAACTTTTTCCTATCCGACAATGTGAGGATAGTGTCTACCGCAATCGCTCGCGGCCATGCCTGCAATATCAAATTGGCCGCTGCCTTGGGCCTTGCGTTAACGGGCTGGTAAGTGAAGAAGAGTATCAGCAACAAGTTGATTATATTCGCCTGTTCCTTTTAGGCAAAGATCAGCAAGTTTTAACCAGATTAATTAACCGAATGGAACAAGCCAGCCAGCAACTGAAATTTGAAGATGCTGCAAGATATCGTGATCAAATCCAGGCCGTTCGTCAGGTCACTGAAAGACAATTTGTTTCAGGAACAGACGATGACCTGGATGTTATCAGTGTTGCCTTTGAAGCGGGTATGGCTTGTCTACACGTACTGTTTATACGTCAAGGCAAAGTACTGGGCAGCCGGAGTTATTACCCTAAAGTCCCGACAGGGACAAAGCTTGATGAGATTGTACAAACATTCCTTGGCCAATTTTATTTACAGGGCAGCCAGAATCGGACTTTGCCCTCAGAAATTTTGCTGGATTTTACTCTGCCGGAAAAAGATATTTTGTCTGATTCTTTATCTGAAATATCCGGGCGGAAAATTCATATTCAAACCCGCCCTCGTGGAGACAAAGCCCGTTATCTGAAACTTGCTCGCACAAATGCAACCACCGCCCTAACTACCCGCTTATCGCAACAATCAACCATTCATCAAAGATTAGACTCTCTCGCCAAATTGGTTAAGCTGGCAAAAATTCAGAGAATGGAATGTTTTGATATTAGTCACACTATGGGGGAACAAACTGTTGCATCCTGTGTCGTTTTTGATAGCAATGGCCCACTACGTTCCGAATATCGGCGCTATAATATCAGTGGTATTACTCCCGGTGATGATTACGCTGCCATGAATCAAGTATTACGCCGTCGATATGGAAAAGCATTAGATGAGTCAAAAATTCCCGACATTATTTTCATCGATGGAGGTAAAGGGCAATTAGCTCAGGCAATAGATGTCTTTCAATCTCTTGATGTTGGATGGGATAAAACGCGCCCTCAATTGATAGGCGTTGCCAAAGGCAGTGATCGCAAAGCTGGGCTTGAAACACTATTTTTCACGACGGAGGATAAAGGTATCGCATTACCGCCGGACTCTCCCACTCTGCATGTAATTCAACATATTCGTGACGAATCACATAATCATGCAATAACCGGGCACCGCCAGCGCAGAGCTAAAGTTAGAAACACCAGTACACTGGAATCTATTGAAGGAGTCGGCCCCAAACGCCGACAAATGTTACTGAAATATATGGGAGGTTTGCAGCCTTTACGCAACGCAAGTGTCGAAGAGATCGCAAAAGTACCGACTATTTCTTATGCATTAGCAGAAAAAATTTATAATGCATTGAAACACTAAGTACATTGATGCACCATACTTATAAATTCCACTATAGCCAGATAGTTAAGAAGCACTATGCAATTAAATATACCAACATGGCTCACTCTATTTCGTATCGCCCTGATCCCATTTTTTGTCCTGGCATTCTATTTGCCATTTACATGGGCGCCGATGGTTTGTGCCACAATTTTTATTGTCGCTGCGGCGACAGACTGGTTTGACGGCTTTCTCGCCCGCCTTTGGAAACAGACAACCCGCTTTGGCGCATTTCTTGATCCTGTCGCGGACAAAATCATGGTTGCTGCCGCATTAGTCTTAGTTTCCGAGCATTATCATACGTGGTGGATAACCCTCCCCGCAGCAACCATGATAGCGCGTGAAATTATCATCTCTTCTCTCAGAGAATGGATGGCCGAATTAGGCAAACGCAGTAGTATTGCCGTTTCTTGGATGGGTAAGGTAAAAACGACAGCGCAGATGGCGGCGTTAGTTGCTTTATTATGGCGCCCTAATTTTGAATTCGAATTGGGCGGATTCATATTACTTTATGTTGCTACGGTGATGACATTTTGGTCAATGTTTCAATATGTAAACGCGGCCTGGTCTGATTTGCGTGAAGCTTGATCGAAGTGACGTAAAAACCATCGAACAAACACAGAGTAACAATAATTGTATTGACTCGATACGTGAAGTAAGTAGAATGCAACGCATCGAACGGCACATGAGATTTACGAAAACAAATAAGTAAATCAGCCAGTTCAAAGTGGTGCGGGAATAGCTCAGTTGGTAGAGCACAACCTTGCCAAGGTTGGGGTCGCGAGTTCGAGTCTCGTTTCCCGCTCCAAGTTACTGGTTAGGATTATGGCAAGTAACTAAAGATAGAAAGAGATAGAAAGGCGCGTTGGCAGAGTGGCCATGCAGCGGATTGCAAATCCGTCAACCTCGGTTCGACTCCGGGACGCGCCTCCAGATTCAGCCCAGGTGGTGAAATCGGTAGACACAAGGGATTTAAAATCCCTCGGCTGTAAGGCTGTGCGGGTTCAAGTCCCGCCCTGGGCACCAAATAAAAACTTGCTGTAAAACAGTGAGTTGGGGAAAAGAAAAGGCCACCGCAAGGTGGCTTTTTTGCATTGTGCGATGGCCTGAAAATGATGAAGTGGCAGCACTATATAAATATACACTATCTATTTCAGGCAATCTCTTCCCCCTCAAAACATCATCAGAAAAATATTTTTCACATAAAAAAAGCACACCTGAACGAATCATGACATGCTTTTTATGATCATTTATTCATCAAATCTAATCAATAAAGGCATAACGGTTTCTGATCATTAGTAGGATGCAGCTATTCATTCACGATACCCTTTCACTATATTTTTTATTTCGGCTGTTCTGGCCATTCAATGTCGGAAACCAGCGAAATATTTACTCTATTGAGCATTATCCTGTATTTTTTCCATTCCAACAGAGCAGCTTTCTCTGCTTCGGTAGCGATATCTAAATCAGCAGCATCTTGCAGTAATGCAATGGATTCATTCGCGTGTCGCAACAAAGTCATACGCTGCCGCTCCGCTTGTTCAATCTGATCTGCTTTTAGAGCTGCATTATCAGTGACCCATTGTGTGCCATCCCACTTATCAAAATCGGTGGTAGGTTGCTTAAAGGTCTGAGTTTCAGGTAATTCACCCAGTTCAGTAATTTCCTGTTGAGTTCGTGTTAACGTATCGTAAGCGATTTTTCCGCGATAATCAGGTACTATTTCCCAACGCTTACCATCTTCACTTCGACAAACAGCCAGGTCATCAGAATCGGGAAAATCTGGTGCATCTAAATAAGAATGCGCTGACAAACTGACGCCGAGCATAACATATTCAATATCAGCGTTAGTAAATTCTCTTGTTATTTGATTAGTATGATAAACTTTTATCCAGCCGGGTTGAATTGCTAATCCGTCTTCACCCAATACGGCAGCTTCATGTTGCTCTAAAAAGTTTTTTTGTTCTGTCATTACGCTGCATGCTGCTGCTCTCACTATGTAGTTAAATGCTATGTTACGGGGCCTTGATACCCCTATAAATGCGGAATTCGCAGTCCAGTCTGTCTGAGCTTTATAATATACAGTTCTTACCGAAATATTGTTATTTTGGGGAATATCCCACTGCAATTTTTTGCGCTCATTGAGTGAAGGGGTAATAATAAAATGACTGGCCCGATCAGCATTCTGTATCAAATAAGCCCCTTCCTGCCACGACAATATTGAACGCGATGGATCTACATTTCTACCACTGTCCCAGCCACGGATAAACTCTCCCCTTAGATCCGGTAATCTACCGTCAGGATAAGCTTCTGCTAACTTTGGGTACTGCAATTTATTGAAAAATGCACCGTTACAAACGAGATAATTGATAGGTGGATAGGGTAACGGCCACGGAATGGGAGAACCCACAGGTATATTAATTTCTTCACGTAACGAACTTATTATTTCCTGAGCAAGCTTTTGTGTAACAGCCAATGTATTACTATTGCCAATCACATTTGTAAGCTGAACAATACCTTTTTGTGTTAATGAAGCATCGGGAACCTTTGTTGCCATTTTTTGTTCCAGCGCTCCATTTAATTGGGCGTTGAGTTTCTCTATATTTCCATCATCCAGAACATCATTGCCAGAGTGTGTGGCGATAAAATTAGCGACTACAGAGGATATCGTGGAAGACTGACGTAATGCCTTATTTAGCATATCAGTGGTAATACCATCTCGTGGAAACCCAGTCTGCAAATTCTGATTTTCTTCATATTTTTCTTGGCTAATTACATTAGCATTATTACTAATAGAAAAAGCCTTAAAATCACTTTTCTGACTCATGTACTTCCTCCTTAAAAAAATAATATTTTTTATAATCAACATATTTAATTACTGTAAAAACAATCCGCCTGTAAATCATTAAAATTAAAGTCTAGTTCAGAAAGAGGAGTAATACAGCATTCCTATTTATTAGGAGATTGACTATTTTTATATCATTAGCAGCAATAAGCAATTCAATATCTTAAAATCGGAAATATATCCAAACCATTTATATTTAATATCTGGAAACTATTTTTTTCCTATTCCTTCTATCTCTCCTGCAATTCCTTCTGTTTTAAATTCCAAACTGAATCTTCCGACATTCGGACACGAATATCTAAGTAACAGTATTCTGGAATGTCACAGGAATCCCTATCCTCATAAAACACACATTCATTGTTCTCATCGACACACTTGAGCCGCCAGTTCTGAAAATGGATTGGCAAGTGAGAATGTTGGTTTTTTAAGCTACCTGTGCGGCAGTACACCAATGAATTGACGATAACCATGCTAACGCCAGTTTCTAAGCTGCCTGTGCGGCAGTACACGGTGCGACGGTAATGTGGCGCTCACCAGCAAATTTCTAAGCTGCCTGTACGGCAGTTCACGGGGGTTTTAGGTTCTGTGACTGGTTCAAAAGTTTCTAAGCTGCCTGTACGGCAGTTCACTGTTACATATTAACTCCAACCCACTGACTATCAAAGAATATATTTATAAAAAGCCCAAAAGACCCTTTTTTACAAAAGAGATAACATTTAATTCAGAATCAATAAGTTACGATTGACTGCTAAAAAAGGGTTAAAAATTAGGTTCGGGAATGCGCAAGTTTTTAAGTTACCATTGACGCAATTTTCTTAGCTAGCGACTACGTTTCAAGAAATCTTCCATCTTATTCCATTCATCACTCAGCGGAATCGATTTCTTCCCATCCGGTGATACAAGGTAATAACGGCTGTAAGATCTGAATTTTACCTTATACAGATGCTCCTCTGTAATAATATATCCTTCATATCGGCCTGACTTTTCAATATCAAATCCATCGTTATATATGAATTTTCCTGCCAGGGAAAATCCCTATAAAACATTGATAACCGTTCACCAATAACTGTTATCGAAAAAATAAGTATTACCGACTATCATTGACCATTCAGAAAAAATATCATGATTAAATAATTTCTCTAAAAAATAATATTTAAAAATATATTTTCATTTATTTAAAATTTTTCGGTTAAAGAATAAATAATTTAATTATTAGTATATTTTTTCTTTAAAAACAAATTGTTTCTCTATGCCATAGAATAAATCTATTTTAAGTGAAATTATTACTCAAATTATTTAGATAATCTCTTAAGTAATCAGCAAGGATTTACTATGCGAAATATAAAAAGTAAACTGAGCAGTATCACTTTAACCTTAAGTTAAATTAAGAATAAAAATAGAGTCATTTAAAAACATAAATTATATTTGATAATATTAGAATATGAATAACAATACCTCCACCAAGATAAAACATACTTTGAAACGATGCCAAGTCATCTTACTAAAAACTCACTCATTCGGAAGCTACCGCAAGAGAAATAACCCCCCTCTTCTACACCTTATCAATATTGATCACTTAGGGTCGCAAAGTATTATAAACCTATCATCAGCTATATAGGCATTAATCATGAAAGAAATTAATGGAACATATGTTTCACCACAAATAATAAACACGATGGAAGCAAGCAATGAGCCGTGGGGAATCAAAGATAAAAATTCACGCTTTATTTATGGTAACCTGGCCTTAAAATCTGTTCAAAACATTCCAATGTCATTTAATTATGAAGGATTTTTTGATGACGAACTTCCCTGGAGTGGATCGGAGTTTGCAAAAGAATTTATTGATCATGATAAAATTGTAATGACAAAAGGAGAAAGAGTTTGTTCACTCGAAACCTATACATATGGAAAAGAAAAAATCCTATCGTCTTACTTCCAAGAGAAATTACCACTGTATAACGATGCAAAGGAATGCATAGGCATATTTTTTCATGGATGGAAAGCCAAAGATTTTTCATTAATTAATCTATATCAATATTATAATGATCTACCCACATCTATTATATTCCAACCACCAACAGATACTTTTACCCAACGTGAATGGGATATTATTTTCTTCTTTTTGCAAAAATACACCAGAAAACAGATTGGAAAAATATTAAATATTGCTTATCGTACAGTTGAATCCCATATGACCAATATATATTACAAGATAGGTGTCAACTCCAGTCAGCAACTGGAAGAATATTGTCTCATCAATAATTTTGAACGCTATGTACCGGAAAGGTTTTTACTATCTTAATAACACTATTTCCTATTTTTAGTCACAAAAAACATGATTACATAGTTTATCTCTGCCAGTATGATGTAATCCCATTATCAATGGATAATGATATTATCTCAAATTATACTGGCAGCATTTTCATATATAAAAACATTAGTTACACAAACACTTAACGTTTAACGCTTATTTTATTTCTAAGATAAATAATCATTTTCTGTTATATTCCATCACATTTAAAGATTACCTATTAAATGAAAATAAATTTCATTAACAGAAATAATCGGCCTTTTCTCTCTATAATAAAATACTGTTATTTTAAACACCATAAGTAAATCATTTAAATAATTACTTGAATAGTTAAATGATATTATACCAACTAAAAAATACAATCAAAACAATACCGTTGTTGAACTAATTTACCTGTACAAGAAAGTAATAATCTCCCGGGAAAAGTGATTATCCCCCCCCTCCCGATTCTCTACCAATATCGACATTTTTCTAAAAATTACGATATTTTGAGATTTTCAACTGATAGATTACCCTCATCTATTGTAGAAAATGCCGTTAATTATATTAAGAAGATTCACCCCAAATAACATCTACAATGACATATACAATTAAACTATTCTCGTAATAAAAATATCCATGATAATTATTTTCTGGAAAAGTCTGTCATTGCGGGTAATAAAGTATTAAACTGACAGTATGATTCAAACATATCACAAATTAAACACAAATAAGGTAAAAAGGAATAATAAGATGAGTAATCACATAACTATATCATCTCAAATTATTAACACACTAGCCACAAGCAATGATCCTTGGGGAATCAAAGATAAAAACTCATGCTTTATCTACGGCAATATGGCATTAAAATCTCTCCAAAATTTTTCAAATTCATTTGAATTTGAGGGGTTTTATGAAAATGAACTTCCTTGGGATAGTGCTAAATTTGCGGAAGAATTTATTAATCATGACAAAAAAGTAATAGAAAAACAGCAGAGAATATGCTCAATCGAAACCCATGTATTTGGCAGAGAGCAAATTTCATCATCTTATTTTTTCGAAAAATTACCTTTTTACCATAAAGATGGAGATTGCATCGGAGTCATATATCATGGTTGGAAAGCGCAAAATTATTCATTAGCCTATTTACATCAATACCATGATAAACTACCCGCGTCAATTATGCTCCAGCCTCCAACCGATCTTTTTACTCAACGTGAATGGGATATCATTTTCCTCTTTTTACAGAAAAATACCAGAAAACAGATTGGACGGATACTGAATCTAGCCTATCGCACTGTTGAATCTTATATGACTCGGATATACCGCAAAATAGGTATTAATTCTAGCCAACAACTGGAAGAGTATTGCCAAACCTATAATTTTAATCACTATATACCGGAAAAGTTTTTATTGTCTTAGATTACGTATTTATTCCCGGATTTTACATACTGTTCTTATCCATTATTAATGGCGAAAATAACCAGCCCTGTTGGAATATTTTTATTTAAAAATATAATAGTTATATTAAATAATTTTTAAAGGCTATATATGAACCCATCAGGGCCTAAAAAATCCCCCTTATTACCATTCAGTTAAAAAACACATAGGATAGATATTCATAACGATAGTTTGTAAGAGAGAAGGCATTCTGTTTTATTTATACAAATGCTGAATCTATTAAAGCCAATAGGTTACCTAAAAAATTTAGTATCATTGGGTATATTGAAGAATAACTATCTATATCAGGTAATTATTTCTTACACCAAACAAATCGATCATCAGCAAGTTAATATAAATTTTATTACCTGTTTCCTTACGGATAAATAATCTATTAATTACATGTTAATATTACATCTCAGCAATATTTGTCACTATTTTTAGTATAAAGTCAAATTTTAAGGCCAGAAGAAGAGGTCTCCAAGAAAAAGTTTTCTTCTCTATATATTGATTACCAACGTACCTCCGAAGTAGGTAACAATATCACTAACATAACTCACTCCAATAAATCATAATCAAACTTCATACTAGCCGGAATACGAAAATCCAACAACACATATAGCTCAGTCCGGCCAATGTCTTTTTTGAGCCTTTTTCTCGGTGGAAAGTTTCCGTACTGGCATCGGTTTTACCCCGCCGGAGGGATTTGGCAAATACCGGTATCGATGGAGGCGGTACCTGTGTCACCGAAGGAAGAGCGGGCCGAATTGTTGACACTCCCTTCATCGGTGATGAGAAATTTTGTGTCGCGCTATATAAGCAGGCGTTACCGCTTGATGACGGGGCTGTTCCTGCTTCTCGTAACTATCCATAATCGAATTGATAAACCGGGCCCGGCAAGGACAAGTACTGACATTATCCAGTGTGCCAGCTAATCGTTGCACCGTATCAAACATATCTGATATGCCACCGGCAATAATATATACCCGTTATCTTTCAAGTTGCCTCTTTGTTGGCTTCACTCGCTCACCCCGGTCACATAGTTTGGGGGATTCACTCCCTTGCCGCCGCGATGCATCTTGAAATCCATAGGGTATAAGTGCCGGGATGTTTACCACAGGTGGTTTTGTCACCAACGAGCAGATAATACCCTATTGCCATCTATTCACTGCCCCATTGATTAATCGCATGAAGCGTGGGTTTAGTCGAAATTATCACCATATTATTACCACTTAAGCATTAAAACGTGATCAATAATGCAATAAATTTGAGTTAAAAAATATAAGAATATTCTGAAATTGATGAAAATCAGGTCAATTTTTTGCTTCTGACGTTACTTCATTGGTACCGTCAAACCAGAAAATCATTGATAAAAACCGCGAGAAATAGGGTAAGAACATGATAGCAACAAACATCTAAGTGGAACTTGAAATACAACTTTATATCTTGAGCTATACCATTTTAAGTAAGTTTTTTATTTCATTATTCTTCAAAAATTTAATTTCATAGAATTTACCTAACCTTAATTTTATTTAAGAATAACCATTATCAGCATCAGACAAATTCAGACACAGTTTTTAGGCTAAAAACTTCATATAGTTGATTATTCTGACAATTTAAAAATATATTTTACCGAATTACAATGACCAGTATATGCCGTTTAAAAAGCATTCTTTAATTGATCGAATATTATTCCGATTAAATGCCATTTTTTCGCCGTTATTCTGCTCCAAAGATAACACCTTCTTTTTCATTCTCTTACCGATTATGGTTATAACAACCATTCCCTCATGCTTTGGTTAATGACAGAAAGTTTTTGACCTACATCACTTAATTACTTATGACTCAAAAATATTATTCATTAATTTTACTGTTTAGTAAACAAACTAAAATGTTTTTATACAAAATAGTACTTTACGTTATATTTATTCATATAAAAAATCACATCATATAACAATAAAAGGTTTAATTGATAAATATATGTATTTTGACGAGCAAGTTATTATATTCTATTATATTACCAAGGCATTTTAAGTATAATTAGTTAGCAAACATGTAAGATAACAATTGAAATACTCGTTCAGGAGTCACCAATGCAGCATATAAAAAACAGACCTAATAATATCACCCCACAATTAATTCATATGTGGGAAAACAGTGATGAACCTTGGGGAGCTAAAGATCTCCAATCAAAATTCATTTATGCCAATTCCGCCTTTTATCAACTACTCAATTTGCCGGAAGATTTTGATATTACCGGGCTTTCAACAGGTGAATTACCCTCACCTATTGCAGAATATGAAAAAGAGTGCCACCGTCAGGATCAAAAAGTTATTCAAACAATGCAACGCGTTAGCTCACTAGAAACGCATCCATTTGAAGAACACAAGATTAAACAAATCTATCTTTGTAATAAATATCCACTTTGTGATGAAGATGGCAATTGTATTGGGATCACTTTTCATATGTGCAAAACCCAAAACTTTTCTACTGCTTACTACTATGACAAAACGCCTCCAGCAACGTTGAAATTTATCGCTCCTAATGACAAATTGACGCAAACTGAATGGGAAGTTCTCTTTCTAACTCTGCGCTCATTAGATGAAGAGGAAATCGGTGAAGAGTTAATGATCAGTACCGAAGATGTGGTTAATCATATTCAATCAATTTACCAAAAATTTAATTTGCCACTACATGCAGAATTAAAAGATTTCTGTAGAGAAAATAAACTTGATGTTTATGTTCCAGCAAGATTCGTCACTATTGGTAGTTTAGAGTTAAATTGATTATAAGATTAACGATCTAATTTTAAGGCTAGAGAAAAAAGGGGTAATAATATGGACAGTAAATTAATTGTTTCATCCCAAGTTATTAATACAATGGAGCAGAGTAATAATCCCTGGGCAATAAAGGATAAAAACTCATGTTTTATTTATGCCAATCAGGCATGTAAGCATGTTCAAAACATTTCAAGCTCTTTTGACTACGAAGGAGTTTACGACGATGAACTTCCTTGGGGTGGGGCCGAATTTGCTAAAGAATATATCGTTCATGATCAAAAGGTGATGGAAAAAGAAGAAAGAATATGTTTGCTCTTAACACATAGATTTGGGAAAGAACAACTTCTTTCGTCTTATTTTTTTGAAAAATACCCTCTTTACCATGAAGACGGAAGTTGTATAGGAACGATATTTCATGGTTGGCAAGCCCAAGATTTCTCATTCACTCGCCTATTTCATGGAAAACTTCCGGCGTCTATATTATTTCAACCACCAACCGATCTCTTTACGCAACGGGAATGGGATGTTATTTTCCTGATGTTACAAAAGTATACCAGTAAGCAAATCGGTAGAATGTTAAATCTTTCCTATCGTACGGTTGAAACTCATATTTCACGCATATATAAACGCATTGGAGTTCACTCTAGTCGTCAATTGGAAGATTATTGTCGCACCAATGATTATGATCTCTATGTACCAGAAAGGTTTGTGCATCCAGAAAGCAGAATGTTTCTTTAATTATTAAATTACAAAGGATTTTTACTGATATGAAAAAGAACTATGCAGTGTCACCTCAGATTATGAATACAATAGAAATAAGCAATGAACCGCGGGGAATACAGGATAGTTCTTTAAGATTTATCTACAGTAATCAGCAACAAAAAATTTTATTCACAACTTTAAATAATCATTTAATTATAAATGACTTTATGGGCATTAACTGCCTTGAAATGGCATTGAATTTGCCAAAGAGTTTGTTATCTACACTAAAATTATCATAATCACAGGAATGATACGATGAGCAGAACAACAATGATTTCACCTCAAATCATTAATACAATGGAACAAAGCAACGATCCCTGGGGAATAAAAGATGAGAATTCATGCCTTATTTATGTTAATCTGGCATTAAAATCTCTTCATAATGTTTCAAGTTCTTTTAACTATGAAGGGCTTTTCGATGATGAAATTCCTTGGAATGGTGCTGAATTTGCTAAAGAACACGTGACTCAAGATAGAATAGTAATGGAAGAAAAAGAAAGAATATGTTCACTCGAAACACATCTATTTGGAAAAGAACAAATTCTGTCATCCTATTTTTGTGAAAAATATCCTCTTTACCACGAAGACGGAAGCTGTATTGGAACGATATTTCATGGTTGGCAAGCCCAAGATTTCTCATTCACTCGCCTATTTCATGGAAAACTTCCGGCGTCTATATTATTTCAACCACCTATCGATCTCTTTACGCAACGGGAATGGGATGTTATTTTCCTGATGTTACAAAAGTATACCAGTAAGCAAATCGGTAGAATGTTAAATCTTTCCTATCGTACGGTTGAAACTCATATTTCACGCATATATAAACGCATTGGTGTTCACTCCAGTCGTCAATTGGAAGATTATTGTCGCACCAATGATTATGATCTCTATGTACCAGAAAGGTTTGTGCATCCAGAAAGCAGAATGTTTCTTTAACTCTTAAATTACAAAGGATTTTTACTGATATGAAAAAGAACTATGCAGTGTCATCTCAGATTATGAATACAATAGAAATGAACCGAGGGGAATACAGGATAGTTCTTCATATTTTATCTACGATAATTCAGCTACAAAGAAATTTATTCGTAACTTTAAACAATCATTTGATTATGAAGAATTTTATGATCATGAACTACCTTCAGGTCTGGGATAGTCGTGAGTTAAATTGATTATAAGGCCAAACATCAATAATCGAATTTTAAAGCTAGAAAAAAAGGAATAATAACATGGACAATAAACTAATTATTTCACCTCAAATCATTAATACAATGGAACAAAGTAATGATCCTTGGGGAATAAAAGATGAGAATTCATGCTTTATTTATGCCAATCAGGCATGTAAACGCATGCTCAATATTTCATGTTCTTTTGACTTTGAAGGGCTTTATGATCATGAATTACCTTGGGTTGGGGCCGAATTTGCCAAAGAATACATTGCTCATGATCAAAAGGTTATGGAAAAAGAAAAAAGAGTATGTTCCCTTGAAACTAATACCTATGGAAAAAACCAAATTCTATCATCTTACTTTTTTGAAAAGCTACCTATTTACCATGATGATAACTGTATGGGAATTATATATCATGGTTGGCAAGCTCAGGATTTCTCACTTACCCGGCTATTTCGTGGAAAATTACCAGCAAATATTATGTTCCAGCCACCGATCGATCTCTTTACTCAACGGGAATGGGACGTTATTTTTCTCCTGTTACAAAAGTATACCAGCAAGCAAATCGGTAGAATATTAAATATCTCCTATCGAACTGTTGAAACCCATATCTCACGAATATATAAAAGAGTGGATGTTAACTCTTGTTATCAGTTAGAAGAATATTGCCGCACAAATGATTATGATCTCTATGTACCAGAAAGGTTTGTGCATCCAAAAATCAGAATATTTTCTTAATTATTAGATTAGAAGGAGTGATCACTAATATGAAAAAGAACTATGCAATATTACCTCAGATTATTAACACAATGGAAGTGAGCAACGAACTGTGGGGAATACCGGATAGTTCTTCGAACTTTATCTACGATAATTCAGCTACAAAGAAATTCACTCGTGATTTTAAACAACCATTTTATTATAAAGGGTTTTATAATCACGCATTATCCTATATCATGGGATAGTCGTAAGTTAAAGTGATTATAATATCAGACATCAATAATCGAATTTTAAGGTAAAGAAGAGGAATAATACTATGAATAGCAAAATGATTTCATCACAAGTTATTAACACCATGCAGCAAAGTAATGAGCCTTGGGCAATCAAAGACAAAAACTCATGTTGGATTTTTGGTAATTTAGCATTTAGACAAATCCAAGATCTCCCAAATTTATTTGATTACGAAGGAAAATATGATAGTGAACTTCCCTGGAACGGGGCTGAATTTGCAAAAGAATTCGTTATTCACGATAAAAATGTTATGAAACAAGAGAAAAGAATATGTTCACTTGAAACACATACCTATGGGAAAGATAAATTCCTATCATCTTATTTTTCGGAAAAATATCCAATCTATAATGATGAAAACGAATGTATCGGTATCTTTCTCCATGCATGGAAAGCCCAAGATTTTTCATTCACCCGGCTATTTCATGGAAAACTGCCGGCATCTATATTATTTCAACCACCAACTGATCTCTTTACCCAACGGGAATGGGATGTTATTTTCCTCATGTTACAAAAGTATACCAGTAAGCAAATCGGTAGAATGTTAAATCTTTCCTATCGTACGATTGAAACCCATATCTCACGCATATATAAACGCATTGGTGTTCACTCTAGTCGTCAATTGGAAGATTATTGTCGCACGAATGATTATGATCTTTATGTACCAGAAAGGTTTGTACATCCAGAAAGCAGAATGTTTCTTTAACGCTTAGATTATAAAGGAGCTTTTACTAATATGAAAAAGAACTATGTAATATCACCGCAGATTATTAACACAATAAAAATGAACAATGAACTGAGGGGAATACAGGATAGTTCTTCTAATTTTATCTACAGCAATTTAGCCACAAAAAAATCCATTCGTAGTTTTAAACAACTATTTTATTACGAAAGATTTTATGATCATTAATTACCCTAGATTATGGGGTAGTTGTGAGTTAAATTGATTATAAGATCAAACATCAATAATCGAATTTTAAAGCTAGAGAAAAGGAGTAATAACATGGGCAATAAACTAATTATTTCACCTCAAATTATTAATACAATGGATCAAAGTAATGCTCCCTGGGCGATAAAGGATAAAAACTCATGTCACATTTATGTCAATCAGGCATGCAAACATCTTCTCAATATTTCATGTTCTTTTGACTTTGAAGGGCTTTATGATCATGAATTACCCTGGGATGGAGCCGAATTTGCCAAAGAATACATAGCTCATGATCAAAAAGTGATGGAAAAGGAAGAAAGAGTATGTTTGTTTCTAACACATACTTTTGGGAAAGAACAAATTCTTTCATCTTATTTTTTCGAAAAATATCCTCTTTATCATGAAGATGGAAGTTGTATGGGAACGATATATCATGGTTGGCCAGCTCAGGATTTCTCATTCACCCGGCTATTTCATGGAAAATTGCCAGCCAATATTATGTTCCAACCACCGACCAATCTCTTTACCCAACGGGAATGGGATGTTATTTTCCTCATGCTACAAAAGTATACCAGCAAGCAAATTGGTAGAATGTTAAATCTTTCCTATCGTACGGTTAAAACCCATATCTCACGCATATATAAACGCATTGGTATTCACTCTAGTCGTCAATTAGAAGAGTATTGTCGCGCGAATGATTATGATCTCTATGTACCAGAAAGGTTTGTGCATCGAGAAAGCAGAATGTTTCTTTAACTATTAGATTACAGAGGAACTTTTACTGATATGAAAAAGAACTATATAATATCACCTCAAATCATTAACACATTAGAACAAAGTAATGAACCCTGGGGAATAAAAGATAAAAATTCATGCTTTATTTATGCCAATCAAGCTAATTATCGCGTTCAAAATATTTCACGTACTTTTGATTATGAGGGCCTTTATGACTATGATCTTCCTTGGGATGGCGCAGAATTTGCTGAAAAATACATGGCCAATGATAAAATAGTAATGGAAAGAGAAGAGCGAATATGTTCGCTTGTAACACATAAATTTTTTAAAGAACAAATTCTGTCGTCTTACTTCTTTGAAAAATACCCTCTCTATCATGAAGACGGAAGCTGTATTGGAACGATATTTCATGGTTGGCAAGTTCAGGATTTCTCATTTACCCGGCTATTTCGTGGAAAATTGCCAGCAAATATTGTGTTCCAACCTCCGACCGATCTCTTTACTCAACGAGAATGGGATGTTATTTTCCTTTTTTTACAAAAATATAGCAAAAAACAAATCGGTATAATATTAAATATTTCCTACCGTACGGTTGAAAATCATATCTTACGCATATACCAAAGAATTGGAGTTCATTCCAGTTATCAATTGGAAGAATACTGTCGCACCAATGATTATGATCTCTATGTGCCAAAAAGATTTGTGCATCCAGAAACCAGAATGTTTCCTTAATCATTAGATCAAAAGGAGCTCTACTAATATGAAAAAGAACTATGTCATCTCACCTCAGGTTATTAACACAATGAAGCAAAGTAATGAGCCCTGGGGAATCAAGGATAAAAACTCATGCTTTATTTATGTCAATCAAGCATGTAAGCATGCACAAAATATTTCAAGCTCTCTTGACTATGAAGGACTTTATGATTATGACCTTCCTTGGGATGGGGCCGAATTTGCTAAAGAACACGTGATTCAAGATAAAATAGTGATAGAAAAAGAAGAAAGAATATGTTCACTTGAAACACATCTATTTGGAAAAGAACAAATTTTATCATCCTATTTTTGTGAAAAATATCCACTTTACCATGAAGATGGAAGCTGTATAGGAACGATATTTCATGGTTGGCAAGCGCAGGATTTCTCATTCACCCGGCTATTTCGTGGAAAACTGCCAGCATCTATTATATTCCAGCCACCGACCGATCTCTTTACCCAACGGGAATGGGATGTTATTTTCCTTTTTTTACAAAAATATAACATCAAGCAAATCGGTAAAATGTTAAATATTTCCTATCGTACGGTTGAAAATCATATCTCACGCATATACCAAAGAATTGGAGTTCATTCCAGTTATCAATTGGAAGAATACTGTCGCACAAATGATTATGATCTCTATGTGCCAAAAAGATTTGTGCATCGAGAAAGCAGAATGTTTCCTTAACCATTAAATTAAAAAGAGTTCTACTACTATGAAAAAGAACTATGTCATCTCACCTCAGATTATTAATACAATGGAGAAAAGTAATGAACCCTGGGGGATAAAAGACAAGAACTCATGCTTTATTTATGCCAATCAAGCATGTAAACATGTTCAAAATATTTCAATCTCTTTTGACTATGAGGGGCTTTATGATTATGACCTTCCCTGGGATGGAGCCGAATTTGCTAAAGAATTCATGATTCACGACAGAATGGTGATGGAGAAAGAAGAAAGGATGCGTTCGCTTATAACACATGTACATGGAAAAGAACAAATTCTTTCATCTTATTTTTTTGAAAAATATCCTTTTTATCATGAAGACGGAAGCTGTATAGGAACAATATATCATGGTTGGCAAGCGCAGGATTTCTCATTCACCCGGCTATTTCGTGGAAAATTGCCAGCCAATATTATGTTCCAGCCACCGACCGATCTCTTTACCCAACGGGAATGGGATGTTATTTTCCTTTTTTTACAAAAATATAACAGCAAGCAAATCGGTAGAATATTAAACATTTCTTATCGTACGGTTGAAAATCATATCTCACGCATATACCAAAGAATTGGAGTTCATTCCAGTTATCAATTGGAAGAGTATTGTCGCACCAATGATTATGATCTCTATGTACCAGAAAGATTTGTACATCCAGAAAGCAGAATGTTTCTTTAACCATTAGATTAATAGGAGTTCTACTAATATGAAAAAGAACTTTGTCATTTCACCTCAGGTTATTAACACGATGGAGCAAAGTAATGATCCGTGGGGAATAAAGGATGAAAATACACGCTATATTTATGTCAATCAGGCATGTAAGCGTCTTCAAAATATTTCAAGTTCTTTTGATTATGAGGGGCTTTATGAATATGAATTGCCCTGGGATGGAGCTGAATTTGCCAAAGAATACATGGCTCATGATAAAAAAGTTGTAGAGCAAGAAAAAAAAATATGTTCACTTGAGACACATGTACATGGAAAAGAACAAATTCTATCATCCTACTTTTTTGCAAAATATCCTCTTTATCATGAAAACGGGAGCTGTATGGGCATTATATATCATGGCTGGCAAGCACAAGATTTCTCATTTACCCGGTTATTTCGTGGAAAACTGCCAGCATCTATTATGTTCCAACCACCGACTGATCTCTTTACGCAACGGGAATGGGATGTTATTTTCCTTTTTTTACAAAAATATAACAGCAAGCAAATTGGTAGAATATTAAACATTTCTTATCGTACGGTTGAAAATCATATCTCACGCATATACCAAAGAATTGGAGTTCATTCCAGTTATCAATTAGAAGAATACTGTCGCACCAATGATTATGATCTCTATGTACCAGAAAGATTTGTACATCCAGAAAGCAGAATGTTTCTTTAACTCTTAGATTACAAAGGAATTTTACTGATATGAAAAAGAACTATGCAATATCACCTCAGGTTATTAATACGATGGAGATAAGTAATGAACCGTGGGGAATAAAAGATAAAAACTCATGCTTCATTTATGCTAATCGAGCATGTAATCGTGTTCAAAATATTTCACGTTCCTTTGACTATGAGGGCCTTTATGACTACGATCTTCCGTGGGATGGTGCCGAATTTTCTGAAGCGTATATGGCCAATGATAAAATAGTGATGGAAAGAGAAGAACGAACATGTTCGCTTGTAACTCATAAATTTTTTAAAGAACAAATTCTGTCGTCTTACTTCTTTGAAAAATACCCTTTTTATCATGAAGACGGAAGCTGTATAGGAACGATATATCATGGTTGGCAAGTTCAGGATTTCTCATTCACCCGATTATTTCGTGGAAAATTGCCAGCCAATATTATGTTCCAACCACCGGTCGATCTCTTTACCCAACGGGAATGGGATATTATTTTCCTCCTGTTGCAAAAGTATACCAGTAAGCAAATCGGTAGAATGTTAAATATTTCCTATCGTACGGTTGAAAGCCATATCTCACGTATATACAAACGGATTGGTGTCCACTCTAGTTACCAATTGGAAGAGTATTGCCGCACCAATGATTATGATCTCTATGTACCAGAAAGATTTGTACATCCAGAAAGTAGAACGTTTCCTTAATTCTTTAGATTAAAAGGTGTCGCCACTAATATGAATAAGAACTATGCAGTATCACCTCAGATTATTAACATAGCAGAAATAAGCAGTGAACCGTGGGGAATACAGAATAGTTCTTCATATTTTATCTATGATAATTCAGCCACAAAGGAATTTATTCGTAAATTTAAACAACCATTTGGTTATGGAAAAATTTATAATCATGCGTTACCCTAGATTATGGGATGGTCATGAGTTGAATTGATTATAAGAACAAAGAGCAAACATCAAGAACCGAACTTTAAGGATAGAGAAAAGAGAAATAATAACATGGATAATAAACTAATTACTTCACCTCAAGTTATTAATACTATGCAGCAAAGTAATGAACCTTGGGCAATCAAAGACAAAAACTCATGTTGGATTTTTTGTAATTCGGCACTTAGACAAATGCAAAATATCCCAGACTTATTTGATTATGAAGGGAAATATGATAGTGAACTCCCCTGGAATGGTGCTGAATTTGCAAAAAAATTCGTTATTCACGATAAAAGTGTTATGAAACAAGGGGAAAGAATATGCTCACTTGAAACACATACATATGGAAAAGATAAATTTCCATCATCTTATTTTTCGGAAAAATATCCAATCTATAATGATAAAAACGAATGTATCGGTATCTTTATTCATGGCTGGCAAGCCCAAGATTTCTCATTCACCCAGCTATTTGATGGAAAGCTGCCGGCATCTATTATGTTCCAGCCACCGACCGATCTCTTTACTCAACGGGAATGGGATGTTATTTTCTTCATGCTACAAAAGTATACTAGTAAACAAATCGGTAGAATGTTAAGTATTTCCCACCGTACTGTTGAAACCCATATTGCACGAATATATGAAAGAATTGGTGTTCACTCTAGTCACCAATTGGAGGAGTATTGTCACACCAATGATTATGATCTCTATATGCCAAAATGTTTTGTTCATCCAAAAAGCAGAATGTTTCTTTAACCCCCAGATTATAAAGGAAATTTTATTAATATGACGAAGAACAGTGCAATATCACCTCAAGTTATTAATACAATGGCGATAAGCAATGAACCGTGGGGAATAAAGGATAGTTCTTCAAACTTTATCTACGGTAATTCAGCCACAAAGAAATTTATCCACAATTTTAAAGAGTCATTTGATTATGAAGGGCTTGATGATCATGAGCTGCCCTGGGATGGCGCTGAGTTCGCCAAGGAGTTTATTATCCACGATAAAAATGTCATGGCTAAAGGTGAAAGAGTCTGTTCACTCGAAACCCATGTCTTTGGACAAGAGCAAACTCTATCATCCTATTTCTGTGAAAAATTGCCTCTTTATCATAACAATGGTAATTGTATGGGAATTATGTATCATATGTGGCAAGCCAAGGAGTATTCATTGACCTACCTATATCAATATTATGATAAATTACCGCCATCCATTCTGCTCCAACCGCCCTCTGATCTTTTTACTCAACGGGAGTGGGATATTATCTTTCTCTTCTTACAGAAGCAATCTAGAAAGCAGATCGGCAAAATATTGAATATCGCCTATCGTGAGGTTGAAGAACATATGGTAAGGATATATCGTAAAGTCGGGATTCACTCTAGCCAGCAGTTGGCAGAATATTGTCGCGCCAATAATTTTAATCATTACATCCCAGAGAGGTTTTTATTGTCTTAGATTACGTATTATTTCCCAGTTGCTACACACTACCTTTGTTAATTATTTATTGATAAAATATACGGCCCTATGGAAATAGGCTTTTTTCAATGGAACATGTCCATTCAATAGTTTAAAAAAGCAATAATTATCTTAAAGGATATTTATGAATAAATCAGGATTAGAAAAAGCCCCTTTTATTACTCGTCAATTTACACATGTATGGGACAGAAGCCCTGAACCGTGGTTTGTAAAGGATAAAGAATCCCGTTTTATTTATACAAATACCAAGTTCATTAAAGTAATTAAGTTACCGGAAAACTTTAATATTATAGGTCATACCATTGGAGAATTACCAACACCTGTTAATGGTTTTGCTCATCATTTTAGAGAACATGACCGTAGGGTCTTAGAATGTATGCAACGAGTATGTTCTGTCGGAACTTATCCCCAAGGTAATGGTCGACCGCCTAAATCCTATTTTTGTGAGAAATACCCATTGATGGGGGAAGATAATCAATGTATCGGCATTATTTCCCATGCCAGAGAAATAGAACACTTCACCGTGTCCCATTATATCAAGAATAGTACTCCAATATCCGCCGCCCCCAGACCACCTAATGATTTGCTAAACGATAAAGAGTGGATGGTTGTTTTTCTATTTTGCTGCGGTATGAATAATAATGATACGGCCCTTGAAATGAATGTTACATGTCATACTGTGGAAAAACATTTTGAAAGTATTTACGAAAAATTATCTGTGAACTCAGTGACAGAGTTACGATCACTTTGTAAAGAAAATGGCTATGACCTCTATATGCCACCACGGTATTTTCTGTCCATAGGCCATTTTATATTATAAGTGATTTATTTTACTATTAATTATTACTCACATCATTTATTAATTTTTTTAATAATTAGGAATACAATTAATGATATTGCCAAATTTTACATTAATTCAGGATCGATAAGCCTTGATATCGATTTCCCCATATTCAGAAAATATTGAACATATTTTGGATGACAGACGTTATATACCGCCGATTGCGGCGGATGCTACTGCATCCAGAATAATCTTCTGCCTATTTCTTTAGCCTTTTATTACCGCAAGGCGACGGTCTGTGCACAGCTTTGACTCAGCAGCCTTATCACCGTCTCAGCACCGCTTCGATTGGGATTTATCCTTATCATCCGTTTCTCTAACGTGGGATTAGACTGACGGAATGTACCGGACAACCGGTAAAACAACGGTGGAATATCAAATTTCGATTCGGCGCCTACCGGATAAGGCAGTGCACCAAGCTGATGAGCAACATGAAGTACTTGTTCGGCAATCTCATCATAAAACTCCACCAGCAATACTTTCGATTGTGCACTGGCGATAAACGCCCGTTTTACCTGTGGAATAACTCCCTGATTAAGCCGGACTACTAATGTTTCACTCACCTGAGCCTGCACAGCATGCATCACCGGGGCAAATACCAATCCACGCAATACTTCCAATGCCTGAAATCCCTGTATCTGACTGCCACCGGAATACATACTACGCCGGATGCGCTCTACTGCCGCTTGTTGGCCTACCACAACACCGACACCTTGCGGGCCAAACAGTTTAAAGCTGGAGAAGGCCGATAATGCAGCCCCCCATTCACAACCGATATGTTCCACTTTCATGGCTGCATAGTTATCGTCAACCAGAACCGGTAATGATGCGGCATTCAGCAGTGATATAACCTCTGCCAAATCATAAGCATCATCAATTTTCTGTCGCGTGTGTTGTACCAACCCCGCCACCGGCGAATGTTGCAAAATCACAGCTCGTATTTGTTCGGGTTGATTGAAATCAGCCCGTACCAAATGCAACCCCATCTGCTCGGCAGTAACCGCTGTCGAGGGATATAACGGCGCATCATGAACCAACAGACTATCGCCAGCGTTAAGTAATGCCGCCAACCCACAACGTATTGCGCCAGTTCCCGCCCCTTGCACTAACACAGCAGCTTCGGCGGAAAAGAAATCTGCGATAACCTGTTCGACACGTTGTGTCACTTGTGGCCGATTCAATCCCGGCACCAACCCTAAATCTCCGGTGGTGAGAAAATCCGCACCGGGAAAATGGCGGCAAATAATATCAACTAAACGAAACTGTTTGTGCTGCGCCTGTTCCATGCTCAGACTGGGTAATGGATAGGTGTTCAATATCTGTTCTCTCGTGTTCTTTCGCACTTCCCCCTCTATTTTTATCATCACAAAATAAAGGGGGAAATCTACTCAATTAACTGATGCCCACCAGATAGATGACGTTGGCCAATACACCAACCACAATCGTTGCAATAGGCCCAATCGCCATTTCAACCAAAGGACGTTTAGCCGTACGGTTGAGTAAATAAATGCCCGCCACCACCATGAAGCCCATGCCCGGCAAAATGGCATTGGAAGCCATCATTCCCCCCACCAATAGGGCAACTTCCAACATGCGGGTAATAACGGTACGAATATGTTCACCACAAGCTTTAACGCCAGGGTATTTATCCAACCAGATAGCAATTCTTGCCAGTAGTTTGATTTCCATAAACATAATCACACTGCCAGCAATGAAGGCAATCCACAGATTATTGGTCACTAATCCCGCGACAAATACAAATTTCATGCCGACCGGGCTATAAACTCCAGTAGCAATGGCAGTCATACCAACCAACGGCACAAAGCTGATCGCTCTGGCAAGCGCCACCAGCATAGCGTTAGCCCCTTCCCCCTGCGCCATCAGTTGCAGTGATACCGGCCCTTCCGCCAGCAGACTAAGCGACATCGAAGCCGCTACAGCGGTCAATCCCCCACTGAATACCAGCAACCAGATGTTATTTTGAATACGCTGTATCCGCGTGGAAAATAATCCAACCAGCATCTCGTTCGCGCCCTTGGCCGAAGTAGATCCTTCGCCAGCTTTGGGCGCACGCTGTTTCATAGCGAAATAGAACATCACTATCATCGAAATCAGTAGCGCTATCCCGTTAGGGTCCAATTGCACCGGTTTGCTCAGGGCGCCGCCAAAACTCAATGATCCTACGGCTTTCGTCGCGATATACCCCACCAATGTCGCAATCAGCACCCATATTCCTTTGCCATATCCATATTGATAGGCCACCACAATCGCAGGAAACAGTGCAAAGCAGGCCACGATAGGATCGCCGACTTTACTCAGGTTGCCCATGAAATTAACCGGCAAATGGGCAAAGATATCGACAACAGATCGTAAACCAGTCATCAGGGCAATGGCATATAGCGCCCCCAAGATAGCGGAAAGTATGAAACCTTTTTTACTGTTTGCACACCAGGTACCAATAACATCGGTTCCCAATAATAAACTATGCACCAAAATAATCGGGGCGGTCAGCGAGAACGGAATACCAAAGCCGATAACCAGACCAAAACTTAGGGCAAAACTGGTGGCCGCCAGGGTCTTACGATTCATACGCCCTTCCAGATGTTCCGGCATTAAAGGACGTAGCCCATCATGAAATACCGCAATACCACGGTTAGCCATCATGGCAGATATCCCACCAATCACCGCCAACAAACCGGCTTTAAATGGATCAATTTCCATTAAACGGCTGAAAAATTCATATTCCATTTTCCTGCCCTCATAAAGAAAAAATAGCCTTGATAATCACCGGAATAACTGCATCCATATCCTGACCAGTAAAACCAAATGCGGTTTTCCCCGCGTTAACATGGGCAATAATTTCTTCATCAGGCAGGATCTTGCCTGGCATACTGATGGTCGCGCATTTATCAATACCAACAATAGCAATTACCATTGCCAAAGCTCCCCCACCTGTATTACAGGCCCCCAAATAGTAATCCGCATTACCACTCTTAAGCGCTATCGCGGCATCTATGTCGCCCATCACGGTAATGGATGAGACTTTATCCCCGGCCAGACGGCGTAAAGTTTCAGCAATTTTTTCTTTCTCAATTTGTCCTCCAATAACAAATCTCATATGTTTTTCCTTTAGTTGAAAAATAGCGTTGGGTTATCACGTAACATCAAATCAATATCGGTTTGCGTTAATCCAGCCTCTTTTAACATCGGCACAAAGGTGGTGATCAAATAGGCAAAACCATTGCCGCCATTAGCTCTTAAGTGAGAACGACGGGTAATATCCATCGATAACATGACGCGGTTAAGTAAGCCACGTTGGGCCAAGGTCTTTAACATAGCGATCCGCTTTTCATCCGGGTAGTAATCGTTTTTGCCAATCGTGTCGAACTGGATGTAGGCACCCTGCTCAATGATACGCAAAATATTGTCCAGATTATCTTTAAGATCACAGTGACCAATAACTACGCGTTCAGCATCTACACCGTGCTTTTTCAATAATTTCAGTTGTTCAAAACCCATCGTGCTTAATGTCGTATGCGTCGAAACAGGCCGCCCAGTTTCCAGATGGGCTATAGCCGCAGCATGGAATACTTTCTCTTCATCAGGTGTAATTACGCCTTTGCTGGAACCAATTTCCCCAATTACTCCGGCTTTCAACGTTGTACCATCGATACCCTGTTCAATCTCAGTGATCATTTCATCCGCCAGTTGTCGAGCGGTGGTATGTGCTACATGCTCAGGAAAAAAGGCAGATTGGTAATAGCCAGTAGAAACTATTACATTAATGCCGGAGTCCCGCATCAGATCCAGCATAAACTGTGGGTTACGTCCCATGTAACGATTGGTCATCTCCACAATATTGTGTACACCCAAGCTGACCAGTGTTTTCATCTCTGCACAAATCAGGTCGTACTGATCCAATCGGCAGTCAATGTTGTTTTTAAATGATGATAAATCGAGATGCAGGTGCTCATGCGCATAGGTATAGCCAGATGCGTCAATTCTGTTTTGCTGAGTCATAAGTAAGACGGTCCGAAGATAAAAAAGAGGATGAAGGTGAAGAGGATGGAAGTGCATCTATTCACAGGTCATTTTTTCTCCATTAATCAGAATAGGGTTTCCCTGGCTGTCATAAAGCCCTTCCAATACCGGGTGTCCTGACTGGATACCGCTAACCAACGCCACATCACTGCGAGTCGCAAATATCTGGGTGCGGAAGCACAACATAACAGCACAACCGACCGGAAATTCACCGCTCAGGGGAAAATGGTAATCAATACTGGCGTCATCCATCGGTAACAGGCGAGTGGAGGTGATCTGACCGTTTGGCAGGAATATCAGTGCATTATGCACCCGCCCACGACGATAATAACCGCCGCCATAACAGTAGCTGTTGCCGTTAAATCGGTGAGATATTTCTGTCAGATAGAGCATAGCAATGCGTTCTGGCTGTTCTCCCCGATAATTGGCAAGGATTGTTCCCGTTAGCGCATGTCCCGGCTCGGTATGGGTAACACCATACTTTGCCAGTAACGGCAGTGTGCTACAGCTTGACGCCGACGGCGCATTTATCTGCGTCACCTCAACCCCTGCCTGTCGTAAAATGTCCTTTGCTTTCAGTAAAGTAAATAAGTTTGGCGCCGGCAGTGTCTGCTGCTGGACGTCTTGCCACAACAAGCAAGGAAAATGTGTCAACCCTGTCAGTTTTACACCGGGCATTGCCATAATGCGCTGAACGACGGCGCTCAATTCAGATAAATGAAAACCCGCTTCCTGACCAGGATATAAATGATCATGGTCATCATAGATTTTCAGCATAATGCGTTGCACATTTCCCTCACGTTGCGCCAGACTGGAAATTTCCTCCGCTTTTTCTAACGAAAATACTGTGATCACTTCCGGATGTTGTTGCATCACTGAAGAGAGCATATTGCGAGGGATCTGTACCAGATGGCCTACATGAGTCACCGGGATCTTCCCGTTCATCAAGACTCTGGCTTCTTTAAAATCCACCGCAGTGACGCCCTGATAACCCAGTTCTAGCAGTTTACGTGCCAACCAGGCGTTACGACCAACCTGTTTGGTCATCAGATAGAGAGCAATACCATGATGCTCCGCTACCGCAAGTAATCGTCTGGCATTGTCTAAAACCTGATCAACGTCAATAACATAAGTATCTGGTAGTAAGGCTCCTTGCGCCCATAACATCTGGGCTGCCTCAATCAATACCGGATTTTGTTTGTTCAGCGCATGCATAAACATGCTGTACCTCCTGTACTTCCTCGGCGATCAATGCCACTATAAAAACCTAGATGTTAAATCATCATTTTTTTGAATATTTGATGGAAAAAAAAATTTCCCTCATCTCTGTTGGAGTTACCACTGCCCCTTAGCCGCCCAAAGGCTAAACAAATTTACCAGAAGGTACCCCTCCTCACAGGGATGTAATTGCACGTCAAAATGTGCCAACAGCGAAGCGTTAATCTCTTGCAAATGAGAAAAAACACTCGATTGACGCACTTCCATCAACAGCTCAATATCCATTGAACTGATTTGTTCTCCCCGGCGTGAGCGCATCAACGCATTAGCCATATGTGTTATTACTATTTCCCCTAGTGCATTTCTGACAGGGATTTTCCAATCATTTTCAAGCTGCGCCACAACCTGTAACATGCCATCATGGATATCCTGATCAATGACATTTCCTTGACAGAGTAGATTCAGTCGATTTTCCATTTCGTGAACCTCCCTACATGCCAAATTAATAACTTGGGTCCTGCTGGCCTGCCAATACACGTTGTTGATGGGACAACAACTCTGTTTTATTCACCATAGTACGTACAAGTTGTTGAATCAGAATGTCATCAGTTCTGGTTAAAACCACCGCCTCGGAAGCTTGGATAAAACATGCGCTTCCACGGAGCGGTACTGCAATAAGCTTCCTAGAACTAAGTTCAATTTCTCTGCTAACGTTCCAGATCACCGCGTCAATGTCACCTTTCGCCACTTTATACAGGCTCTCGTGGTAAGAGATATCCACCAACGTGATATCCTGCCCGGCAAAGTACACTTCAGTCATGATCTTCTGGTCGGCAGAACGATGATCCAGCCCAACACGACGAATATTATGTTCACCCCCTTTGCGATAAATCAGTTGGTGTGCGCCAACATAGGTCTGTGGCCCCAATTCAAGTACAACGCGAACATCACCCTGCTCCAGATAAGTCTGCGCCGCCAAATGTGATACCACCGCCAAGTCATAAATACCGCTACGCAAGCATTCCATCCTGGCATCTGAACCTCTCATATGGGCGAAATAAAACGGAATGCCCTCAAATTGTGCTTTCAAGCCGCTCGCCAATCCTTCATACAATCGGGTATAAGGCAGCGGCATCGCACAAACCACGTTACTAATGTCAGCATGGGCTAACAGCGCTTTGTGATCCACACTAACCAAATAGCTGCCATTGCGCCCCCGCCGTTCCACGTAAACCGCGCCAGAACTCTCCAGTTTTTTTAATGCAAACTGAACTAGCCCAACAGATAACCCATAGTCAGATGACAGCTCTTCAATCGTCTTCAACCGATTACCGCAATGCTCACCTAGCAGATAACGCGCCAGACACGCCTGAGCAACCCCCTCTTTTTTTAACAGACCGCGACTCATAATAATTCTTCATTTTTTTGAATGTATTTATATCTAATTTAAGCAGGCAAATAACAATCGGAAAATAGCAAAAATGCGAACGAGGTCACGAATAAGTAGATAATTTCCTGTAATTTCAATGAGTTTAATTCAATAACTAATAATTTCTGTTTTTTATGCTTTAGTTGTGGTCGTTTCTGTGCGCTTAGTTTCTGGACGCTTAAGCAATGCATAGATCAATCCTGCCAACAGGGTACCGACAATAATCGACATCAAATAACCCAATATTGGTGTGATGGCTCCTGGGATCAACAGCACAAACAGGCCACCGTGCGGCGCCATCAACTGCGCACTCACTGCCATAGAGATCGCTCCCGTCACCGCGCCGCCAACGATACAACATGGGAGCACCCGCATCGGATCGCGGACAGCAAAAGGAATCGCGCCTTCGGAAATAAAACACAGGCCCAACACCAATGCGGCTTTACCACTTTCCCGCTGAACGTTATCGAACTTCTGCCGGGCAATCAGGGTCGCCACCCCCATTGCCAACGGTGGAACCATCCCGGCAGCCATAATAGCAGCCATTGGCGCATAGGTTTGCGAACTAAGTAAGCCGACACCAAACGCATAGGCCGCTTTGTTTATCGCTCCCCCCATATCAGCACACATCATTCCACCCAAAATAGCCCCCAACAGGAGCGCGTTGGTTGTCCCCATATTAGAAAGCCAGTACGTTAGCCCCGCCATGATACCGGCGACGGGTTTACCAATAACGTAAATCATAATCAGACCGGTGATCAGGCTGGCAAATAGCGGAATAATCAAAATCGGTTTTAACGCTGCCATACTCTGCGGCAATTTCACCTTGGTACTGAGAAACTTCGCTACGTAACCGGCGAGGAAACCCGCAATAATACCGCCAAGAAATCCCGCGTTCGTGCTAGTTGCCAGCATGCCGCCAATCAAACCAGGCGTCAGACCTGGGCGATCAGCGATCGAGAAAGCAATGTAACCTGCCAGTACGGGGACCATCAGAGCAAAAGCTGAACCACCCCCGATTTGCATCAGAGCGGCTGCCAATGTACCCGGCTCTTTAAATGCAGTGATGCCAAAAGCAAATGAGAGCGCGATACACAGACCACCCGCCACCACCATCGGCAACATATAAGAGACGCCGGTCAACAAGTGACGATAGATGCCGTTACTCTCTTCTCCTGATCCGGTTTTAATACTATTCTGCCCTGTCGGCTGGAAAGGTTTAGCTTCGACCAAAGCTTTATCAAACTCCTGCGCTGTTTTCTTCAACGCCAGCCCGGTGGAAGTACGGTACATAAGTTTTCCTGCAAATTTCGCCAAATCTACGTCAATATCTGCAACGATAAGTACCAGATCCGCTTTTGCCACCTCTTCCGGTGTAATAACATTGCCCGCCCCTACCGAACCGCGGGTTTCCACCTTTACCCACCAGCCGCGCTTTTTGGCTTCGATTTCGATAGCTTCCGCGGCCATAAAGGTATGTGCCACACCAGTAGGACAGGCAGTAACCGCGACAATGCGTTTTATATCACCACCGCTGTCAGTTGCCGGTATCTGGTACGGTTGTGCATCGGTTTTTGCCTGCTGAAAGAAATCTTTCGGCGCATGCAATGCCTGTTCCGTATCGCCGAGATAAACAAGCTTACCGTTCAGTGCGTTATCGGTGGGAACGCAATTGCCGGTCACGACCACCAAATCGGCTTCGGCTGGATCTTCTGTTAGTATCAGTCCGTTTTCCTCCGCAGAGGCGCTGAGAATTGTTTTCACCAGATAACTTCCGGCAAGTCCGAGTGAAGGATCAATGATAAGCAATGTTTTCATCATGCTTCTCCTGCTATTAGCTAAAAGGGTTGTAGATCGACGCGCGCCATTTTCACAGCCAACTGGGGATTTTTACTTACACGCCCCCTCCCCCAAACCGGAAATAATCGCTTCACCAATGGCAGCTATCGCCTGCTGCGCATCATCGCCATTAGCAGTCACATGAAGCCGGTGCCCTTTTTTAGCGCCCAATGCCATGATTTTCATCAAACTGCGGCCGTTTACCGGTTGACCGGCGCCATCAAGATTGATGATGGTAATTTCACTGGAAAATTGCCGGATAACATTAACCAACACGGCGCCAGGGCGAGTATGTAAGCCATGTTCATTGCATAGGACAAATTCTCCACTGGATATCGCGCTCCGCGCCTGTACGCCACTGGTCAGTAATGCCAGCACTGTCGGCGCATCAGCTTTCAGCAAACATTCCGCTTTTTGTGCTAATAACAAGTTACTCAGGTGATGTAACACGTTTAGCGGCTGGTCGTCGGCAACCGCAACGGTCAATAACATCACCACCGGTTCGTTGTCCCGCGTGAACAATCGGCTCACTGCCACAGCGCTGGTTAAATTACCGTCGGGACTATCGCTCAACCAAATGCCCTGCCCAAGATCCAATGGCTTACTGTTAATCACTTTGCTGACAAAAGTCGTATCCACCGCCCCCACTTGCTGTAACCGCCCGGCATTTAATGCCTGTAGCGTCATCAAATCGCGGGCGTTAACATCTAGCGTAATCAGGCTGGTATCGAATTTAAACTCAGCTTGCTGAACTTCACCCATCAGCAAGCGATGCAGCGCCTGCGCCGACTTAACAGTTTTTAACTGTTCAGCAATACGATCATCGCTCAGTAGGTGTGTTAACTGACGCAGTAGTGCCAAATGCTCATCGGAACGTGCGGCGATACCAATAACCACATAACACATCGCCCCTTGATCCCATTCAACACCCTGTGAAAAGTGAAATACCTGTACATCGGTTTTCATGACCAGATCGCGAGTATCTAGCGTGCCATGTGGAATGGCGATACCGTTGCCAAGGTAGGTAGAAATTTGATTTTCACGTTGCAACATGCCGTCAACATAGGCATCGCTGACATTACCATTAGCGGCTAGCATAGCCGCTACCTGACGAATGGCATCCTCTTTACTGGTTGCAATTGCGTCAGTATGGATATTTTGCAGAGCCAACTGGAACATAATTTTCTCCCTATTACCAAAAATAGAATCGTTTCAGTTTACGCAGAGAAAAAAGCATTAAGTCCATAAAAAGAAAAAGAGATAAAAAACTGAAACGTTTCAACGAGTGTGAAACATGAATAATTTTCATTCAATACTTATGTGAAATAAAATCGCAATTTTTTGAGATTACTCACATTTTTCCTGCCATCGTTTTTTGCCTACCTCCCCTAAGGGATTTGGTACACCAATAACTTTGCCATTCACCCCCCCCTAAATTGGTACAGACCTACGTCAACACGGGTAGTTAAAGAAATAAGTTATTAAACCAAAATCGATAAGATATTAGGGAACGACTAGCAGAATGAGTTACGCCGGAGAAATATCATTTTTTCCAAGATCAGGAACAATTATTTGAAAAAACGCTGCATGAAAGGTCTGATATTATGTCAGAAATTCGTCAACACGATGCTTTATTTTTAAAGACAGAGCTTGTCATCCCTATTCTCTAGATACAATCACGCTGTTTAAGAGGGTTTTTATGTATGCGCCTTAACAGGCGCATACATCAGAATCGCTTATTCAGTTGAACAAGCATTTTCCTGTGGGACATAATCAAAGTGTAATTCTCGTTGCCGATTCCTTTTTACACCCCAAACACCGTGGAAACGCTCCGCATTACTGGCGGTATATCGTACAGTATGGCGAATATTACTGTGCCCAAGATAATCTTGTATCAACCGAGTATCTATCCCTCTATCTGCCAGCGCAAAACCACAGGCATGGCGCAACATGTGCGGATGCGAATCTATGGAAATCTTAGCCAATCGTCCGAATTGGTTAATAAGTTGATAAACGCGCTGGCGAGTCAGTGCGTTTCCGCTGCGTGACAGAAACAACCAATCACTTTCTGCCCCTCGGAAGGTTTTACGGACTTTTAACCACTCCTTGATCGCTTGGATCTCATAACCCAAAAGAGGATGAATAGTAGAAAATCCGCCTTTTAAACGCCGGATATACAAACTGCCATCATCCAAATCCAGATCAGATAACCGTAGATATCTGGCTTCACTAACACGTAAGCCATGAACAAAGCTCATGTATACCAGACAATAGTCGCGCGCCCCATTAGGACTCTTTTTCGCCACTTCCAGTATTCTTTCCACTTCGTATTGCGTTAGATGTCTTCGTTGACCCATTATGGTCTATCCCAAATATTCTTTATTTTAACGCATGTAACACACTGCGTTATCTGTAACTGATTGAGACCCAGAACCAACCCTAAATCCCCCATAATAAATAAACCTGCGCCGGAATGGCGGCAGATTATTGTATGAAACCTCTGTTTCTGTACTTGATCTATGTTCAAGCTGCGTAACGGATAGATATTCAATGTCTGTTCTCCGGTAATCCCCCCTATTCTTACCATCCCTAGGTTAAAAGAAAAATAGTGATTCAATTAACCGATTCCCACCAAATAAGGCTTTTTGGCTAGAATTACCAACAAAAATCACTGCAATAAGTTCAATAACCATTTTAACAAAAGGACGTATCAGTCGATTAATTTCTGGTTCAAATCACTAAGGAAGGATGTTGATGCAGCGATATTTGTCGGCTTTCGATAAACATTCAATCTCTCTATCTTGCCGAAGAAAACCCAGCCGACAGTAAATTTAACAAACTGGTAACATGAGTAGATGATCCTCTATGTAGAATGATTTGGTATATCAGCTAGATACAATATTCAGCTTTCCAAATCACCTCCAGATTTCAGCCATGTCACCACAATGATGTTATTTACTATCTAAACCCCGAACATTATGACTCATTATTGTCCTCTTCCGCCAATCCTTTGTAACAAAAATTGATTTGCGAATGCACTCACACGTTTAAAAGTTACATGTTACTTTTTCAGTCATTTGTTATTTAAAACAATCGGATAAGTGTCATTTTACCTTCCTGAGCTGTTATTCTTAATCTGTATCTTTAGTTTTATGTAACCAAATAATATTTCTAGCAAGGAACAGAAGTTTAATGAAAAGGATCATTAATGCGTTGCAAAACCTTGGCAAATCTTTGTACGGCCCGGTGCTAATTCTCCCTATCGTCGGGCTATTTATTGCTTTTGGCAATGTATTGGGAAACGGTAATCTTGCAGAATATTTTCCATTTTTAAGCCATTGGTTAGTTCAGCAATCTGGGAAATTGATCTCCCAATCTGCTGTTTCAATATTGAGCAATCTGGCGTTGATTTTTGCTGTTGGAATCCCTATCGGGCTGGCAAAACGCAATAAAGGTTATGCCGCATTGATCGGTCTGGTCACTTTCGTCATTTTTATCAACGCTATGCACGTTACTTTAGCATTACAGGGAAAATTGGCGCCAGAAACGCAAATGCGCAATGTTGGCCAAGGCATGGTTCTGGGTGTGCAAGTGTTGGAAATGGGCGCTTTTGCCGGGATACTGATCGGTGCATTGGCTGGTTATTGCTATAACCGCTATTCGTCAAAACAGTTTAATGGTGTGATGGCAATTTATTCCGGGCACTGTTTTGTCGCCATTCTGATGATCCCTCTGGCCGTTATATCGGGTTACTTAATGAGCGATATTTGGCCCTACGCACAACGGGGCATCGGCGCCCTTGCTCACGGTATTCATGAGTCCGGGCCATTTGGCGTCGCCATATACGGCTTTCTGGAACGCATTCTGATCCCATTAGGCTTACATCATCTGGTTTATACGCCCTTTTTGTATACCGAATTAGGGGGCGTTGCAGAGGTATGCGGCACTGTACATCAAGGAGCACGCAATATCTATTTCGCTGAAATGGCCTGCCCAACTGTACATCAACTCAGTAACAGTGTGGTATGGGATGCGCGAGGGATCAGTAAGATGTTTGGCCTGACTGCCGCTGCGCTGGCAATGTATGTGACTGCCCACCCAGCAAAGAAAAGTGCGGCAAAAGCTGTTCTCATCCCTGCCGCTATGACCACTTTTTTGTTAGGCGTAACCGAACCACTTGAATTTTCTTTCCTGTTTGTTGCTCCGCTACTGTTTGGCGTTCATGCCCTGTTAACTGGTTTAGGTTTTATGCTGTTCTATCTACTCGGCGTACATGCTATCGGCGCTAACGGTATAATCGACTTCATACTATATAACTTACCGCTCGGCACCGAAAAATCTAACTGGCCAATGTATATCGCCTTAGGGCTAATCATGTCGGTGATTTATTTTTTCGCATTCCGTTTCCTGATTTTACATTACGACCTGAAAACCCCTGGACGAGAAAGTGACGATCAAGAAACACGCCTCTATAGCAAGAAAGAGTATCAAGTTGCCGATGATGACAAACCAGGACAACAAATCATCTGCGGATTAGGCGGTACAGCGAATATTGTCGCTATCGACAACTGCTATACCCGATTGCGCATAACGGTACATGACACCACGCTCATTGACGAAAACAGGCTTAAATCGACCGGCGCAAAAGGTGTCATCTGTCAGGGAAATAACGTTCAGGTAATTTACGGTCTGCACGTCAAAAAGATACGTGAAGCTGTAGAAGAAGCACTTTAACAGGAGCATAAATATGGCTAGCGCCCCTTTCGTTTTAACTATCGCCGGCGGCGGTAGTACCTATACGCCAGGTATCGTAAAAAGCCTGATGGTACGACTAAACGACTTCCCACTAGCGGAAATTCGTTTGTATGACATCGATACTCACCGGCAAGACACCATTGCGCCGGTAGTGGAAAAAGTGATACGTGAGCATAGCCAGACGATTCGCTTTGTCGTAACAAACGAGGCAAAAACCGCTTTTAGCGGCGCCCATTTTGTCTTTGCCCAAATACGCGTTGGTCAGTACAAAATGCGAGAACAGGACGAAAAGATCCCCTTACGTCACGGCGTAATTGGTCAGGAAACCTGTGGTCTTGGCGGATTGGCTTACGGCCTGCGTACTATCATGCCAATGGTGGAACTGATCGATTTGGTGGAGCGCTATGCAGATAACGCTTGGATCGTAAATTACTCTAACCCCGCCTCTATCGTCGCTGAAGGAATACGCCGTCTACGTCCACAAGCCAGAGTACTCAACATCTGTGATATGCCAGTGGCCGCTATGCGCAATATGGCAGCAATTTTAGGTGTGGATCGTCACGATATCACCGTCGATTACTTTGGTCTGAACCATTTCGGCTGGTTTACCAAAGTGTGGGTGAACGGAAAAGATAATTTGCCTGAATTACGTCGTCATATCGCTCAGCATGGCCTGCTGACTGCTGATGCAGCACAGACAGACCCGCAACATGCTGATCCAGCATGGGTTAAAACCTGGCGTAATATCAAGCCGATCATGGACCATTTTCCTGATTATGTGCCTAATCCCTATTTACAATACTATCTGATGCCAAACCACATTGTTGAGCACCAAAATCCTGACCATACCCGTGCCAACGAAGTGATGGACGGTCGGGAAAAGAAGTTGTTTAAAGCAGCGGCTGAGTTTAAACGCACAGGCATTTTACCCGATGCTTTCCATGTCGGGGTGCACGGCGCTTTTATTGTTGACGTAGCATGCTCACTGGCTTTTGATTTGCGTCAGCGCCATCTGGTGATTACCGAGAATAGGGGCGCTATCGCTAACTTACCTTACGATGCAATGGTGGAAATACCCGCTTACATTACCGCTCAAGGTCCTGAACCGGTACGTATAGGGAACGTACCACTGTTTCATCAGGCGCTGCTAGCGCAACAACTGGCTTCAGAACAGTTGTTAGTGGAAGCCGCATTAGAAGGTAGCTATGAGAAAGTGCTGCAAGCCTTCACACTGAATCGTACCGTACCTACTATGCAACAAGCCAAAGCGATTCTCGATGAAATGATCGAAGCTAACCAAGGTTATTGGCCTACACTCAACCGAGCCTGGCACCAAGGTGAAGCAATTTAACCAATATTTAACCTATAATCTGCCTTTTTTACATAAAAAAGAAGATTTTTATGCGAGCGGGCTCACTGTCCGGCAATCATTATCTTGAGGAGATTGAGAAAATTCACCACAATTCGATTACCAAACAATAGCGGAGATATTTGATAAGCCTCTCTATTACCTTTAACTGATCGGCAAAATCAATTTTTAAGTTATTGATGCTATAAGAATCAGCAAGATCAAAAACACTTATTATATGGATATGGCAGTTTACCTGCCTGTTATCACTGGATAAATAATGGATAATCGGTTAGCACCTCTATTACAGCGCAGCGAAAGAATAACTCGCGCGGAATACCGCGTGTTATCCCATTTGACCGCACATCCATTGTTGATTGGGCAGATTACGGTACGTGAACTGGCAAAAGCCACGTTCATCTCTCCCGCCACTATTATGCGTTTATGCCAGAAACTAGGGTTCAGTGGTTATAGTGAATTTATTTGGTATTGCAAACAATTGCTATCCAGTGGAACGTCTATTTTCGAGAATGCTCAACCCCAACATAATGAGATCATTCCTGATGCATTTGAACACTTCGTGACTAATTACCGTAAAACTTTCACTTTGGTCACACCAGAAAGAATGTCGTGTTTTAGCACGCTGCTACGTGAGAAAGAGAGTTTTTTTCTCTATGGTGCTGGTTTTTCCGGGCTATTTGTCAATTATTTGACGCAAAAATTGCAAGTGCTAGGGAAAACAGCTTTTAGATCCGACCCAGGAGATAGCCGTAAAATCTTCCTAAGTAATGCGATGAAATATGAAGTTTTTATCGCTATCTCTCGCAGCGGTCAGACAGAACAGGTGTTGGATAAAGTACGCATTGCTCATAATATTGGTATGACAGTCATTGCATTCACCCGCTCATCTGCCAATCCATTGGCTTCACTGGCTGATGTGCACTTTGCATTATATGACGAGGCAATTTATTTTGATGCGGAAATCAACGAGATCACTTCATTCGAGTCTAATCTGATCATGCTCATTGATTTATTATTATTACAGGCAACGTCTTAATTCACAGAACAAAAACCATACAATATGATCTCGACAGCCAAGGAAAATAAAAATACAGGAAGGGATGTTAACTATTAAATCAAACTGGCATGAAATGATTTAAATAATTTTAGTACTAAACAATACTGATGTTTATATATTCTCATATAGAGGTATTTTTACATAAAATAATAAACTATTTGATTAACGGATTTAGGTAAAAATCGATAAATTTTATCTTTATACGAATTAATTATTGCAATCTGTTATATAATCAGGTTATTTTAGATGGAATCAATAGAAAAACTCTTCAGATAATGATTAAAATACTCATTAAGGAGTTGTCATGTTAAATATAAAAAACAAACAAAATAATATCACTCCGCAATTAGTTTACCTGAGAGAAAAAAACTATAATCTTTGGGAAGCTAAACATTGCCAGCCAAAATTTATCTATGCCAATCCGTTTTTTTACCAACAACTCAACTTATCTAAAAACTCTGATATTACCGAACTTTCAGCAAGTGAATTACCTGCACCGATTACAGAAGATAAGGATTCACAGCACTGTCTTGGTACTCTCTTTCATGTAAATAAAGCAAAAGTTTTTTCTCTAACCTGTCTGTTTTATGGAAAATTACTAGCATCCATTATGTACCAAACACCATCTGAACTTTTTACTCAAGTTAAGCATGCTATTATTTTCCTATCTTTACAAAAATACATTAGCCAAAAACTAGAGGGATATCGTTGTCTCAATGACTTTGAGCTCAACGCATCAGAGAAATTTTTGCAACAAGAAAGCATGATGTTTTCCTAAATCAAAATATTACATGAATATGACTAGAAAAAATTCCACTACTTCGCTACAAATAATCAATACCCTGGAAGTAAGCAATGAACCTTGGGGAATAAAGGATAAATCTTCCTGCTTTCTCTATGGTAATGATGCATTAATTAAACTCCAAAATATGAATGCAAACTATGATTATGAAGGTAAATACGATAGTGATATCCCCTGGAAAGGCAATGAATTTGCCAAAGATTTTATTATACATGATTTGCAGGTCATAAAAAATAGAGAAAGTATTTTATCATTAGAGACACATGTATTTGGCCGAGATAAAGTTTTATCATCTTATTTCCAAGAGAAATTTCCATTCTATGATGATAACAATGAATGCATCGGTATTCTTTTCCATGCCTGGAAAGTTCAGGATAATTCATTGACTCGGCTATTTCATAGTAAACTGCCTGCTTCTATTAGGTTTCAATCACCAACTCATCTCCTTACTGAACAGGAATGGGAAATTGTTTTTCTTTTTCTACAAAAATATAATAGAACACAAATCTGTCAATTACTCAAAATCTCAGATAAAACCATAGAGGAATATATAAGAAAGATTTATAATAAATTGAAAGTTAACTCAGATTCACAATTGGAGGAATATTGCCGACTAAATAGTTTTGATCTCTATGCACCAAAAAGGTTCTTATTGTCTTACTTATAAATATCGTCTATTTATTCAAATTTTTTATAAGGTAATAATGTTATAAAGGTCAAATATGAGTCAATCAGGATGTAAAAAAGTCCCTTTTATTACTCCTCAATTAACTAATATGTGGGATAAAAGCTCAGAACCGTGGTTTGTAAAAGATAAGGAGTTCCGCTTTATTTATGCAAATAAAATGTTTATTAGGGCTAATAAATTACCTGAAAATTTTGATATTATTGGGTATACCGATAAAGAGTTACCTTCACCCGTTAATCAATTTGCTCATCTTTTTGAGGAACATGATCACAAGGTATTGCAGGGTATGCAACGAATATCATCTCTTAGCACTTTCCCTCAAACCAAAAACGAGCAAACTACATCCTATTTCTGTGATAAATATCCATTAATGGATGAAAATAAACAGTGTATTGGCATAATTTCTCATGCCAGAGAAATACATAACTTTACCGTATCTCATTATATGGAGAACAATATTGCTATATCAATCCGATTTCAGCAACCTAACAATCTATTAAAAGAGAAAGAATGGATAATCATTTTTTTATTCTGCCGTGGAGTTAGCAATAAATATATCGCTGACGAAATGAAAATTTCATATCGCACTGTGGAAAAATATTTCGAAAGTATCTATGAGAAACTATCAGTTAACTCAGCCATTGAGCTAAGAACACTTTGCAAAGAGAATAATTATGATCTTTATATTCCCCCCAAATACCTTCAATCCATAGGCCATATTTTGCTATAAACAATAGATTTCATTGCTACATATTTCTCTCTGACCTGTTTAATTAACCTGAATTTTGCTTAAGTTCCCCTAACTGATATATGGATAACAATTTGACGAATTAAAATAAAGGGCTAAAAACGTGACTAAATAATCATTTTTTTGAAAATTTACTTTCTTATTTCTGTTGAAGACTTTATATAAAAAACGATGAAACCAAGAGATTTTTATGAGCATTGACCGATGCCTTACCACAGTCAAATGGTTTACATCAACATTTTGGCAAGAGACAGGGTGTTTTAACCCCCTGTTTCAATGCCAAATCCACAATCAACGAACAATAATACCTAACAGAATGCCCAATGCGCCAAAATCAGCATCACTGAATGTCGTGTTGGCAATACCAATATCCCCCAAAACAGGTAACAGGAACACAGGTAAGAAGGTGATCAGAAATCCCTGAGCAAAAGCCCCAAGAATAGCGCCTCTACGCCCCCCTGTCGCATTACCAAAAACTCCAGCCGCTGCACCAACAAAGAAGTGTGGCACAACTCCGGGAATAATGACTGTCATACCTAGTGCATACAGTATAAACATACCGATAACACCAGCCACAAAACTGCTCAAGAACCCTACCAATACTGCATTAGGCGCGTAAGGGAAGACAACCGGGCAATCTAATGCTGGTTTAGCATTTGGTACCAGTTTGTCAGAAATTCCTTTAAACGCGGGAACGATTTCTGCAATGACCATTCTCACACCTTGCAGAATAATGTATACACCAGCGGCAAAAGTAATAGATTGCATTAGCGAGAACATAAATCCATTTTTCCCACCACTGACTTCTCTCACAAAATCACTACCAGCGAATAAGCAACTGATCATGAAAATAATCGCCATCGTAAAAGAGATGGCAACTGGTGTATCACGCAGAAACAGCAAGCTTTTCGGAACATTCATCTCTTCTGTTGAATACGCTTTATTTCCCAGTTTACTGCCAATAAAACCAGATAGGACATAGGAAAGCGTGGAAAAATGCCCAATGGCAACATCATCAGAACCTGTTACTTTCTTCATATATGGATGGGCAATCGCCGGGAAGAAAACCATAGCAACACCGACAACCACAGAACCAATAGCCACTAGCATAGTGCCTTTAATCCCTGCTGTCGCCAAAATTACCGCGACCATCATGGACATAAATAATGTGTGGTGCCCAGTCAGAAAGATAAATTTCCACGGGGTAAAACGTGCAATCAAAATATTGATCACCATAGCAAAGAACATGATCATTGCCATTTCTTTACCAAAACTTTTCTGCGCAATGGAAACAATGGCTTCGTTATTTGGTACTACCCCCTGAATACCAAAAGCGTGTTGGAAAATTTCAGCAAAACCCCCCAGTGAAGAGACGACTAATCCAGCCCCCGCCCCCAAGATCACAAACCCCATAATGGTTTTTATAGTGCCTTTGATACATTCCGTCACCGGTTTCCTTTGCAAGATCAAACCAATAAGCGCGATAAGACCGACCAAAATCGCAGGTTCTGATAGGACACTCATCAGAAAATGGAAAAATTCCATGACGTCCTCCCAGTTACAGTGCGCCAAGTTCTGCTAATGCTGCGGACAGACGTACTTTCATTGCCGATTTATCCACCATATTGTCCAGCGCAACAATTTTGCCATCGACGGCCTGAACAACTAGTTGTTCCGTAATATCTTTAGTACCGACAAAAATATCGCTTTGAGTTGCTTTTGCTGACCCCAGATCGACGTGATCAACACTGACATCGATTCCCATCTCTTTCAGAATACTTTTGATACTCATTTCCATCATCAGACTGGTACCTAACCCATGCCCGCAAACGACTGTGATTTTCATACTGTTTCCCCATAGCAAAAAATAGCGACTTAATACTGGTTAATCACGGCAAGAATCTCTTCTTTACTTTTGGCACTCATCAACAATGCAACATCCTGTTGATTATCAAACAACTTAGCAAGCTGAGCGATCACCTCAATATGACTATGGCTGTCAGTTGCTGCTAGGACAATCAACAACTTGATCGGATCATTTTCCGCAGACCCAAACCCCACTCCATTACTAATCACGGTTAAGGCTAAAGCCAATTTATTGACCCCTTCCTCAGGTCTGGCATGTGGCATAGCGATTCCGGGACCGACAACATAATAGGGACCAATTGCCTCATGCGAACGATAAATAGCATCAATATAGCGAGAAGAAATGGCGCCATTTTCCACCAAAGGCTGACAAGCAATCGCGATTGCTTCGCGCCAATTTTCAATATCCGGTATCACTTGGATCACATCCTGGGTAAGTAACCTCTTTAGCATCAATTCCCCCTAATTAAGATCTCATCCCGCTCTACCTACTCTCTGTCCCCTGCCTTCTGTCCTCTGTCTTCTGTCTTCTGTCTTCTGTCTTCTGTCTTCTGTCTTCTGTCTTCTGTCTTCTGTCTTCTGCCAGTGATATTAGTCACAAATGATAGCGCTATCTATGATCGTAATTCATTATTGTGATAGCGCTATCATTTGTTATCTGATTAATTCACCAAAAAGCGAAAGTACATTCATGGTTTTTTCCCACGAATTGCCTGAGATCAGGTAGAATCCCATCGTCAAATTCATAGCAGTTAATTAAAAAAACAGAAAAATATTTTGATGAAAAAGACACGAAAACGCCGTAATACAGGGCGAGTAACATTACAAGATGTTGCTAAGTATGCCGGTGTCGGTTCAATGACAGTTTCACGCGCATTGAGAACACCAGAAATGGTATCGGATAAATTACGAGAAAAAATTGAACAAGCCATACAGGAATTGGGATATATCCCAAATGGCGCTGCCGGCGTACTTGCTTCAGGTCAAAGTAATATTATCGCGGTGCTTGTGCCCTCACTGACAGATAAAGCCAGCGCTACATTTATACAGTCACTGCAACAAGTGCTGAATAAACATGCTTTTCAAGTTTTGCTTGGATGTCATGAATATGACCATAATAAAGAAGCCGAAATTATCATGACACTACTGCAAAGCAATGCAGCAGCACTGGTGATTTTCAGTTCGCAATTGGCAGATAAAACCTACAGCAATATTTCTCATATCAATATTCCCATTATTAATGTTGCAGGCTCTCATCAACAACAAACAGCAATTAATATAGAAACCGATTTTTCCGCGGCCGCCTATACGTTGACTGAACATATGTTAAATAATGGCCGCAAGCATATCGGTTATATTGGCGCCCAAATGGACAGCCGTTTACGCAATCAGCAAATTAATGGCTGGCATAAAGCCATGCTGCATCACTATCAGAATGCTGACCAAAATATCACTACCTCGGATACGGCTAGCATGCAATTTGGCCGCCAGGCAGTTACTGAGATGTTATTACGTCAACCTGAACTGGAAGGTGTAATTTGCAGTCATGAAGTGATTGCCTTAGGTGTCATATTTGAATGTCAGCGACGTCTACTTAAAATACCTACTGATTTGGCTGTTGCTTGTCTGGAAGGTTCAGATAACTGTGACCATACACAACCAACACTGACATCAATTCGCATTGATTATCCCCAAATAGGCAGGGACACCGGAAAATTACTAATAAAATTACTCAATCAACAAGGTGAAGATGAAACAAAACATCAAAACAACCAATATCACCTATTTTCGTATAAGTTCGAGCCCAGGCAAAGTGCTTAACAAAAAGCGCTTAACAAAATGATAACGCCATAATGAGACATCCATTGTGATTAAAGCCTGTAATCGTGGTAACTATTTTACCTGCTGGCATAGGTCATGCGAGGTGAAAGGAAAACCCGCGCAATCCTCGACCTTATTTACTATGTCAGCCACTGTCGTTTCAGCTAAAGCGGTTTCTAGCACACAGGTAACACGCGAAAATTCATCTTCTAATACTGGCGTGATATTGTGCCCAATATAACACTTGGGATTAGGTTTAGAACGGTGCAAGGTAAAGTACTGAGGATCTTCAACTGCGCGATAAATATCTAACAATGAGATTTGCTTCGACGGCCGGGCAAGTAACGCTCCACCGCCCTGCCCCATTTGCGAATAAGTCAGACCAGCCTCCGCAAGGGCACCTAAGAGCCGACGAACAACAGTCGGGTTAGTATTCACACTTTTTGCGATATCCTCAGAACGCACAGCTTGTCCGTGGTGAAGCGCGATATCGGTGAGAATATGAATAGCAACAGCAAAACGGGTAGATGTTGGCACTGGAAAATCCTGTATACCTTAAGGATGTTACGGAAGAATAGCAAAATATGAACAAAAAGGCCGCGTAGTATGTCACTAATTTCGTCACATAACAAGAAATGAAATTCAGAATGTTAACTTGCCTGATTAACATTCCTACTCCTCCCGTTTTGCCACCGTATGCCATTGTTCGGCTCAGTTAATATTACAAGCATGGCAACCGACGTTACCGAATAGAATAATCTGCATGAGCACGTTCAATTTTAAGCGTATCGGCAGTTTGTTGTAATTTAACTAACCGTCCATCCCGCACTGTCCATATATGAACGAAACGAGCAATGAACCGCTTACCACTCTTCACTCGCCCCAAATAATTCCCCAGAACAATGACATGATCATCTGATTCAAAATATTCAGAACTGTCCACAACAAAATCATCAATATCATTTAAAAATGGCACAAAGAAATTATTTAGTATATCTTCGATTCCTTCATAAATCCCACCATATCGGGAACCTTCGGTAATATCCCAAATAACATCACTTGCCATGATCTGGCGAAGAGCATCAATATCACCCATAGAGTCATAAAAACGGCGAACAATAGATACATTTAATGAATCTGACATTATCATTCTCCTTCAAACTATCCTGCAATGAAATATGACCGGCTCTTATAAAATGAGCCGGCCGGATATCTTGGGACATTCAACCAAAAAGCGCCATTGACGCTTTAAATTAACATCCCCGGAAAACAATTCGAACATCTTTCATGTTAGGCTATCCATTGCGGGTAAGGTATCCCCTTACCTAGGTAAGTGCTGGATAATCAGTATAGCCTATAGCACCAGAAACCATAAAAGTTTCCGGTTGTTGTTCATTAAATGGCGCTGTAACTAAAAACCGGCGAGGTAAGTCTGGATTGGCGATGAACAAATGACCAAAAGCCACTGCATCAGCCCTGCCGCCAGCAAGAACTTGCTCGGCACTTTCTTTAGTAAGTTCCTCGTTAGCAATATAGGTTGATCCAAAAGCCTCTTTTATCACCTGACTTAAGTCACCATCAACAACAGCATCACGTGAGAAGATAAAAGCAATACCACGTTTACCGAGTTCACGTGCTACATATCCAAACGTCGCCACAGGATTGGAATCCGCCATAGAGTAATGACCACCACGTGGGGACAAATGCATGCCGACACGTGATGATCCCCAAACTGAAATACAAGCGTCTGTCACTTCCAGCATCAATCGAGCCCGATTTTCGACTGAACCTCCGTACTGATCTGTGCGCAGATTAGCATTATCTTGCAAGAACTGATCGAGCAAATATCCATTGGCGCCATGTATTTCTACTCCATCAAACCCTGCCGTTTTCGCATTTTCCGCTCCGCGTCTGAATGCTTCGACAATGCCGGGAATTTCGTCAAGCTCAAGCGCTCGTGGAACCACGAAACGACGTTTTGGGCGTAATAAGCTAACATGACCATCAGCCGCAATTGCACTTGGCGCCACAGGTCGTTCTCCATTAAGGAAAATAGGGTCCGATATCCGCCCCACATGCCAAAGCTGTATAAAAATACGCCCACCGGCAGCATGCACGGCATCCGTGATCAACCGCCAACCAGCAACTTGTTCATCTGACCAAATACCCGGCGTATTCTCGTAGCCAACTCCCTGCGGAGTTACTGAGGTCGCTTCACTGATAATCAAACCAGCAGAAGCGCGCTGAGCATAGTATTCCGCCATCAGCTCATTAGGAACACGTCCCTCTCCTTCTGCACGGTTACGTGTCAGAGGAGCCATAATGATGCGATTTGGCAAGTCGAGATCACCAATGCGAATTGGGTCAAAAAGTGTAGGCATATCTTTTCTCTCATATAGATTAATAAATGCACTTCGTTGCAAATCAATTAGTAGGTGCATAGCCAGGTCATACCAGAAACAAACCGCGTTAATTAGGGAATGCGAACTATTTCTCTTGATTCTGTCCCCGAGTCTTTAGTAGCAGGCTGCTTATCTGACATGAATCAATGTAACTTACACAGTTACATAATGCAACAGGATAAAAACGTCAGATGTCAGAATATCTGCAAGATGATAATGTTATGACACAATAATGACTTTGTTTGAGAATGACATAGGCGGCTTATAGCCTTTGATTTAAGTGAATAGAGATTCGTTGAATGAGTGGTATAAAAAAGGCCACGCAATACGCAGCCTTGAAACGCTCTAATAGATAGAGCCCCTATCCAATGAGTTTTAAATCCGCTTTTCTGTGTCGCTTTTGTTCCTGATAAAAATTTTCATGAGAGCCAAAGTTCAGCAGGTATAACTCTATTTTCCCTTCAACCCAACAATAACCAAGCAATGTTAACTGGTTATTTAACTGAAATTTATGAACTCGAAGGAAATTTAAATCACCTTTCTTCTGCTCACCGATTTCAGGGTTATCGATTATTTTATCAATCTCATCTTCTACTATCGTAAGAAGATCCTCAGATAACTTAGATAATGCCTTAGAGAAACGCCTTGTTTCATACACATCAATCTTTGGATCTTTTAGTCCTTCTGACATAACGCGACACCTTACCGCTATTGACTTCGCTTTTCGCCAGTAAAGAATCAAGGATAAAAGAGTACGGCAAATCAGGGTTATCCTCCGCAATGCGGCCAATCTTAGCCCAATGCTCGATTTGCTTAGGTACACTTCTACTTGAAGCTTCTGCATGAATTTTTACATCATTCACGAAGTCATTATCCAAACGTATACTGATAGCCATAGTTTAGTTTGCCCCTCTGGGATTTTGTACTACATGCGATATAAAACGCATGTGTATAGAATGAAACATTTTGTTGCATTATGCAATCATTGATTACGATTTCAACATGTCTATTCCCGTGATACACAAGGCGACCTCTCAAAATCCCCTGCTCAACGCAATAAAACACGGCAAAGCCAATTTTATTCTCACTCTCAATAAAACTGGCCTCATTGAATTGTCGATATCGCCTGAATTTCGGACTTATGATTCAGAAAAATCGATTTACCCCCCCTTTTTGGGGATTAAATGCCTGAAATCCAGCTCGATTAAGGTACAAAAAACCAGGCAATATTCAGCTTTGAAACATTCTTTAATGAATAGATGCAATAAATTAAGTTTGAAAATACGTGATCCCAGTTTTATCTTTTTTAGCCTCCTCCTATCAAAAATTGATTATGATTATATACCCTATGGATTTCAAGATGCATCGCGGCGGCAAGGGAGCGAATCCCCGGGAGCATAGAGAACTATGTAACCGGGGTGAGTGAGTGCAGCCAACAAAGAAGCAACTTGAAAGATGACGGATATAAATGGTTTGTCTGATGCTGGCAGGCTGTTGGTTGATATGTAAAAAAATTGTTGCCGGAGGATACATATATGAATTTATTGGATGGTTTACAAAAAAAACTGGACGGTTACTTTCATAAAACAAGTGAAATCAACTATGTAAAAATATTTGATACTCCCAAAATATGGGGATTTCCTTTTGGAAAAGAGATAATGCCACAGGCTATTAAAAGGGAAGCAGAATTTGAGGATGCTATTGTAAGTATTCTGGAAAAAATGCGTTATCGCTGTGATATTTCCTCCTTAAATGCCCCGGATGCAGAGTGGAGAAAAGTTATCCTATCAGCTATTGATCGCGCATTTACCAAAAAAATAAACAGGAAGGACAGAACTCAAATAAGGTTCTTATTCGCTCAAACACCGACATCTTTGTTAAACGGTGTGAATTCATACTTCGAAGGCACCCCTGAATATCTGGCATTGAAAAGTGATATTATTCAATTAATTCAGGAAAGGAGAAAGCATTGGGAGTGTATACCTGAAATATGGATTGGTCGGTTTTTCAGAATAGTAGATGGGCTTAAAGTATCATTACAGAAGAAGGTGCTACCAGAGGAAATATTTCCAGAAGATGACACCAGAATGACATGGAATCATACAAAAATTATCGCAGTTGATGGAATTGAGTCATTTGTCGGGGGCCATAATTTAAATATGGATCTCTTTAAAAATTACCCTCCAGTTCATGATGTCTCTGTCAAAGTTATAGGAACGGCATCATTAAGCTCACAATTATTTTTAAATAACATGTGGGAGTCTGATACAGACCTTCTAACTAAAGAATTCTTTGATATAGATGAAAATAAATGGGTTAATGCAAATGGTATTGTGGGAAAGCCAAAAGATCCATTAAAAAAAGAGCACATTACTAGATATATAGACAGAAAAAAAGAAGAATACCTAAAAAATCCACCTAAGGACCCAGAATATAAGAAAGCAAGCAGGATATTATCCGTAGGTAAATATTGGTCTGGGCCTGATATGCGAACAGATTATAAAAAAGGCTCTGAAATAATGAAAGAGTTTATAATAAAGAATGCAAAGAAGAAAATTCGCATGTCCCAACAGGATCTTGTCAGTGCATGGAAAAAACAGTGGCGAGATCATCATGTGTGCCGATGGTTGATCGAAGCATTACTTGCCAACCCCGAGCTGGAAGTTCAAGTTGTTGTATCGCCACTTGATGCAGCCGCAGGTGCCGCTGGTGATCAATATTCTTTTGGTTCTGGAGCCAAAAGAACGTTTGAAATATTTAAATACTATTTAACACATGATGAGCACACCGATGAGAAGCTGGAAGATCCGGATGGAATCAGGCTAGCCGCACTGAAAAGAATAGAGATTGCCCCTTTTTTCTTTACAGACAAAGTACCTGAAGAGCTTTCGATTGAAGGTACTACATACAAATGGCCAACCCCGGATGAAAATTCTTATACTGCTACGCTAAAAGAACCGCCTCTTGCTGAAAGACCTCCACAGGTAGGTTCTATAGGACGCCCATTCCGGTCTTTAATTAAAGCAAGTGGTCCGGTATATCCCAAAGTTGCCCCTGCTCCTGGGAATCATGCAAAAGTAACAATAATTGACGATGAACTCTACGTGGTTGGTTCTGATAATCTCTACCCAGGATATCTTTCAGAGTTCAACTATCTTATTGAGGGAAAAGATGCGGTAAAAACTTTCATCGAATCCTACTGGGAACCATTGTGGAAATATTCAAGAACACATTCATTTAATTATAAAAATGTTTGATGTAAGCAACCAGTGTACTGATATATTCCCGCCAACTGCTGGCGGGAATATATACCCGTCATCTTTCAAGTTGCTTCTTTGTTGGCTGCACTCTCTCACCCCGGTCACATAGTTATCTATGCTCCCGGGGATTCGCTCCCTTGCCGCCGCGATGCATCTTGAAATCCATAGGGTATAACTTGAAAAATATTAAGAAAATGACTTTTCAACGTAGGAAACCAAATCAACGCGTTTTTCAGTAATAACCTGGAGGCCAGCAGGACATTGGACCTGAGAAACCAGATGCCGATAACCGGATCGCCCCTGTGAAAGACGCCAATTAGATTTTGGCTGTCGCTAAATACTTTGTCATTTCATCATCGGGCACCATACCGCCGCCGGTTGCCCAAACCAGATGTGTAGCCTGCCTCATCTGTTCTACTGAAAGGTTTTTGTTATTCAGATAATCACGGTTTCCACTCACACGAGCGGGACCCGCCATACCAGCTAATGCCGACGGCTCTAACCGGATACCCTCATCACGATTCAGTAACCCCAACAGATTATACATTTCCTGATCTTGAATAGTATAAAATCCATCCAGCAAACGTTCCATCGCACGCCCAACAAAGCCAGAAGCCCTGCCTACCGCAAGACCATCAGCAGCAGTGATATTGTCGATACCGATGTCCTGTACACAAATATTGTCATGCAAACCAGTATATACCCCCAATAACATACTGGGAGAATGGGTAGGTTCAGCAAAAATACAGTGCACATGATCACCAAAAGCCAATTTCAGTCCAAATGCAACACCACCGGGACCACCACCAACGCCGCATGGCAAATAAACGAATAATGGATGATCTTCATCAACCACAATATTCATCTGCTCAAACTGCGCCTTTACCCGTCCACCTGCGACAGAATATCCCAGAAACAACGTTTGGGAGTTTTCGTCGTCGATAAAGAAACAGTTCGGATCAGATTCGGCTTCTTTACGCCCTCTGGCTACAGCTACCCCATAATCCAGTTCGTGTTCCACGACATTGACCCCATGCGAACGTAGCTTTTGCTTCTTCCATTCACGAGCATCGGCAGACATATGCACACTGACATTAAAACCCAGTTTCGCACTGACAATACCAATGGACAGCCCCAAATTGCCGGTAGAACCTACAGCAATGCTGTATTGATTAAAGAACCGTTTAAATTCTTCCGAGAATAGTTTGCTGTAATCATCGTTTTTAGAAAGCAGCCCCGCCTGTAATGCCAATTTTTCCGCGTGAGCTAACACTTCATAAATTCCACCACGGGCTTTAATCGAACCTGAAATTGGCAAATGGCTGTCTTTTTTAAGCAAAATTCTTCCCGTGATACCCACACCATAATATTGTTCCAGTGTTTTCTGCATCGTAGGAATAGCCACTATTTCTGATTCAATAATGCCATGTGTGACGGCTGTTTCCGGGAAAGCTTTACATAAATAAGGCGCAAAACGATCCAGGCGTGCTTTAGCATCCCTGACATCATCAGCGTCCAAACTGACAAAAGGCAATCCCTCTTTAAAGGTGGTGTTACAAGGGTTAAACCAAAAGATTTCCTCTAATTCCATTAAATTTTTTACTAACGGATATTCATTTAGTAATTGCTGAATTTCAGTACTTTTCATGTATGTATTAACCCAAGATAAGTGTTTCCCTGGTATATAAAACAACTCTTACTTACTTGCTTGATTATTAGAATTTTTATTATATTCAATATGTTATGTTTACTACAACTTCCTACAATATATCAGCACATCATACTTTGTTTATTTTTTATCTTCCCCTTATTTTAATTACTACGTTAATGTTCATTTTGTTTATTATTTTAGCTATAAAAGCTGCCTGTTTTACAGGCTTCCCTGGTATTGACACTTCGCACGTCTTATTCTTATTTTTCAAGTTGAGCTGTTACTTCTTTCCATTACACAATAGTAGAAAGAAGAAACGTCCCAACCAACGCAACTACAGACGCAATAAATGTCGCAGTTGTGTAGTACTTAAAAGTTTCACTGAGCGTTGCTCCGCAATATTGCTTAACCAACCAAAACAGTGAATCAGTCACAATAGTACAGCCGATAGCACCAGAACCAATTGCCAATGTAATGATTTCAGGGCTAATATCTGGATATAACGGCAACATAGGCGAAACAATCGCTGTTGCGCCCATCATTGCGACTGTTGCTGAACCAACCGCCGCATGCAAAATAATAGCAACCAACCAAGACAAAAGAATTGGGTGCATATCCAGACTCGACAAAATAACGGCTAACGTATCACTAAGGCCGCTTACTTTTAAAACACTATTAAATGCTCCGCCCGCGCCGATAATTAATAAGATATTGGCGATAGAGGAGAAACAATCTTCTGTTTTCGTCAACAGTGTACTCATTCCCATATTTTGCTTGATGCCCAAGGTGTAATAGGCAACAAAGGCGGCAATGAACATAGCTGTAATAGGATTACCAATAAATTCCAGCACCGCATAAAACATGGTGCCTTTTTCTATATTTAATTCAGCAATCGTTTTAATCAACATCAACCCAATTGGCAATAACACCGTACACAATGTCATGCCTAAAGAGGGTAAATTCTCTTCTTTACGAACTGCAATTTCAGAAAATTCAGCCGGAACCGATTTAAAAGGCAGACGGCTGCCGAGAAGCTTCTGAAATAATGGACCACCTACCAAAGCTGCAAATAGACCAACTATCAGCCCATAAACAATCACCGAACCAATATCCGCACCCAGTTTATTCGTCACAAATAATGCAGCCGGGTGTGGAGGAACAATACAGTGAACTGCCATCAATGCTGTACATAATGGGATCGCTAATTTCAGCAGTGACGTATTGGTTTTCCTGGCAATAGAAAATGCCAGTGGAATTAACAATACCACCCCTACTTCGACAAACAGCGTAATACCACAAACCAAACCAATTAGCACCATAATGATGTCAGGTGACAACCACCGGCATTTTTGCAATGTGATACCAATACGCTCTGCCGCGCCGGATATCTCCATCATCTTACCAAGAATGGTTCCCAAACCAATCACTACGGCCAAAAAGCCTAACGTATCTCCAACTCCCCCTTGAATGGCGTTCACCATTTCAACAGGGTTCATTCCCATTAAGACACCGACATAAAAACTGGCTAACAATAGCGCGAGAAAAGGGTGAATTTTTAATTTAATTATCGTAAATACGATTAACACAATACTTGTAAGTAACGTACCAATCACCCAAGGTTGTGAATCCACTTAATCATTCCCCACAGTCAGCCTCTGTTCGTCATACGAATTTTCATTATTGAATATGAATATTCAATTTTTGACAAATGATTAATACATAGCCATGCATGAATCAGATTGAGCCAATTCAGTGATACTGATCAAAATTTTCACTTTATTTGCGATTTAAATCACTAAAACTATCTGAAACACACCGCCTTAATGATACGGTTGCATTATCCGTCGTCGATGAATTAGAAACACTATAAATATGTACACAGATGATAATTTCATGGTTGTAAATAAGTTACTCAATGGAAGCCAGTTATCAAAGCTGCATACATTTGAGATAGCCGCTCGCCACTGCTCCTTTGTTCTGGCCGCTGACGAATTAGCTATCAGTGCCAGTGCGGTCAGCCATCGAATCAGTTCTCTGGAACAAGAGTTGGGATTCAAACTCTTCCAACGTTTTCACAGAAAAATTGAATTAACCTGTGAAGGAAAGCGTTTATTTTGGACAATTAAATCGACGCTGGAACATCTAAATCAGGAAATTCTGGAAATAAAAAATCAGGAGTTATCGGGTAATCTGACTATTTACTCCCGCCCGACCTTTACTCAATGCTGGCTAGTGCCTAAATTGGCTGATTTTAATCAGCTATATCCATCCATCAACCTGAACATCTTAGTCGGTAACGAAAATGTGAATTTCCGCGGTTATGGTATCGATCTTGCGATTTATTTTGATGATATTATATCCAACGAGTTATCACATCAATATCTGATGAGCGAATATATTACCCCGGTCTGTAGCCCGCAATATGCCGAAAAACATAACCTAATGGGAAATATCGATAACCTACAATACTGCACACTATTACACGATAAACAAGCATGGAGCTATGACTCCGATACCAAAGAGTGGAATACATGGGCAGAACATTTTAACGTTACATTGGACCCATCACACAAGTGTATTGTCTTTGATCGCTCCGATTTAGCCGCTGTTGCCGCAATACACCATGCGGGTGTTGCAATGGGCAGAAAAAATATGATTTGGGAAAAAATTGAAAACAATGAATTAGTCGCTCCCTTTCCTAACACTGAAGTATTATGTAAACAATATTACTATACCTGTACCCTGCCTCAACAACAGAATGAGAAAGTCAACGCCTTTGTCCAATGGTTAAAATCAACTATAGACGAATAAAAATATAGCCAACCATTAACGGATATAACAAACCTGCCTTGTTTTAAGTGGTGATTGAGCTTTAAGTGGCGATAGTGAATCGCCACAGAAATTTGACACCGGATTCTACCCTATTATTAGTAACAGTTATTTCATTTAGCACTGCTGCTAAAAGTCAAGTCGATATCTCAAAGATCTTTAAAAATATTAAAATTATTGAATAATTTCATGACTACAAAGTAAATATTGTTGATAATTTCCCAAACTGAAAGTCAAAATTGTCGATAATTCCTCTAACTCGCCTGAAAAATGGAAATTTATTAATTCACTTCCTGATGACAAAATTCAGTCTTCTACAAAATTCCAGTCTTATTAAGTTAATCTTAACCCCTTGGTAATGAATAAATATTGCAGCAGTAGAGATAATTCTATCGACCACAATAACCATTTATTATTGCCACATTTTTACTGGAATTTCTTTATCACTATTTCTATCCTTAAAAAACCAGCAATAATGTAATGATTTGAAAATAACGTCTAAATTTAATCAAAAAATATATACTGATGATGTAAGTTATGATATTTATCACAACTGCTAGTAAGCAAATCGTTTAAATGAGTTATAAAGTCGTTTATTTTAGAAGTATATAGAGTGTAATGAAATGCAAAAATTGTTATTAAGCTGTGGAGTTATCTTTTCTGTATCTGCGATAACTTTGCCTGTCCAAGCTGAACAGAATACAGCTTCTATCGGATACGCCTACGTGAAACCACAAGATGTAAGTGCGCTAAATGGTGCAACATTAAGTTATCGATATGAACTTGATGATCAATGGGGGCTATTATCATCATTTACCTTTGCTAAAGGCGATGATAAAGAAACAGAATATTACACAAGGGATGATTTAAAGTACTATTCTTTAATGGTTGGCCCAACCTATAGAATTAATGACTACATTAGTTTATATGGGCAACTCGGACTATCCAGAATAAATGATAAATCTACAGCCCACTATAGTGGTGGAGAAATCGAAAAGGAATCAGTAAGCAAAAACACTTTAGGTTGGGGAGCAGGTTTTATTATCAATCCGACAACCAATACCTCAATTACCGCTGGTTATGAAGGTAGCCGTTTTAGTATTAAAGACGGAAACGAGAAAGATCACTTATCTACTAACGGTTTTAATATAACTGTCGGCTATCGTTTCTAACTTAATCAATGATTAATGTATCATCACCAAGGTTGAATATTGTATTTACAACCTTGGTGGTTTTTAAAAATATTTAATATAAATAATAATTTAGAGAAAACAAACAATAACTTTATAGATGTTTTTGCACTAGTCATTTTAATCAAACTAGAATGCATTATCAGAAAAAATCATAGAAAAAATTGAATAAATGAAAGAAAAATAATTTCCAAGAAGCATTGAATATATATGATTCAAATATATCTTTATTTACAATGTTTTTTATTTTTTATTTCCATCAACAATATAAAAACAGTTAATCTTCTGATCTAATAAAAATATATCATTATTCTTTATTTGAACTAAACTATGGTTAATACAAGTGATGAGAAACCATCTGTAAAATAATTTAACATATTGATTATGAATCAACATTACTTAAGGAATATATATGAGCCTAAAAAATGATTTTAAAGCTTTTTCTATTGATAATAATGCTAATATAGTTAGCCAAGAAAGATATGAAGAAAGCCAAAGTTTGAATACCGGGTTTCAACCAGATAATGTTCCCACACACCTGTTAAATAAAGTATTACGCCAGTCGTCTTCAATATCATCCGTGGTGGCTAATTTTATCGCAACACAATCTAACAATGATATTCTGGATGACGGAAATATAACTAAACTTACTACACAATTACATAAAGCGTTAGAGCAAAAAATCACAACAGCAACGCCAAATGCCTCATTAACCCAAAAAGGCGTTGTCCAGCTTACAAATGTTGTAGGTAATGATGATACATTAGCTGTTACGCAAAAATTTGCTCAGAATATCATAAATTCATTGAATGAAAATATTAATGGTAAAATACCCAATACTCGTAAAGTCAATGGGAAGGTGTTATCCAGCGATATCAACCTAACTGCCGGGGATATAGGAAGTTACGATAAATCTGAATCAGACGGGAAATACCAACCGCGTGGTAATTATCAGCCAATAGGACAATCGTATACTAAAACTGAGTCTGATTCTCGCTATGCCAGTAAAAACACCGCTTCTTTAGTAGCTACAAATGGTTGGTGGAAGTGTGGTGATACTGGGATAATTTATCAATGGGGACAATCTCCTGAAGAAATTAATGACACATCTAATACTTATTATTTCCCTATTGCATTTCCCTCTACTTGTGCTATCGGAGTAGCAACACCCGATCATCATAAGATAGAACCTGGTGCCATTTCCGCATATTTTAAAATTATTGACAATGCGAGATTTAAATTAACCCTTGATCAAGCTTCAAATGATCAACCAGCCAGGGTTTTTTGGTTTGCTATTGGATGGTAAGGAAAACATGACTTTGCAGGCCTGGAAAAAATACCGAGTCATACTAAATCGGATTGATAATTCAAAAATACCAGAGATTGATTGGCCAAATCTACCGTTATAATTACTAAAAAGGCCGGGAACAGAATAACACCCGGCTTTAACAATTTTATTTATTTGTACTAGATGATTCATTAAGTTCCTTGGGAGATAGTCCTCATTGAGAAATTATCCCAGCATCACTACATCATCTTTTAAGATGATGTAAAAAATATTAAATCAGACTTAGTATGATTATGACACGAATAAGTTACATAGAAAAATAAGTTGTCAGTGAAATATTCACAACTCATTAATTTGATTGGTGGGTTGTCGGGGGCTCGAACCCCGGACCAATTGATTAAGAGTCAACTGCTCTGCCGACTGAGCTAACAACCCAATACGAGTAATTATTCCTCTATACAAAGCTGTCGTCAATATATTATAGCCACTTTTTTCTGAACGAATAATTCATACTCAATTCCAACAGCACTAACAAGTTAAATTGTAACCAATTTGTTTTTAAAGTGAGATCAGGCTGTTATTACTATAGTAATCTGTGTCACAATATTTTTCGCAAACATCATCATATATAAGGCCACTTAAAGAGCCGTAACAATTTACCGAAGAAAATATTGGATACTACATACTATGGCAGAAAATATACACACCTCACTTTCCGCTAAAACCGGGGAAACGCAGTTGCAACGCAATCTAAGCAACCGGCATATACAACTTATCGCTATTGGCGGCGCCATCGGCACGGGTCTGTTTATGGGATCAGGGAAAACAATCTCTCTCGCCGGACCATCGATCATATTCGTTTATATGATTATCGGTTTCATGCTGTTCTTCGTGATGCGAGCAATGGGTGAACTATTGCTTTCGAACCTGAATTATAAATCATTCAGTGATTTTTCCGCTGATTTACTCGGGCCTTGGGCAGGTTTTTTCGTCGGCTGGACTTACTGGTTCTGTTGGGTCATTACCGGTATCGCCGATGTGGTCGCGATCACGTCCTATATCAGCTATTGGCAACCGGATTTTCCACAATGGCTCACTTCCCTACTCTGCGTTTCACTATTGCTCTCCCTGAATTTGGCTACAGTGAAATTATTCGGAGAAATGGAATTCTGGTTCGCCATGATAAAAATCGTTGCCATTATCGCTTTAATCGCAACAGGTGCTGTTCTGATTGGCATGCATTTTCAATCTCCAGCCGGTCATACCGCTTCACTGGCAAATATATGGAATGATGGTGGATTCTTTCCCAAAGGGTTAAGCGGATTTTTCGCCGGATTTCAGATAGCCATATTCGCCTTTGTGGGCATTGAATTAGTGGGTACTGCCGCCGCGGAAACTAAAGATCCAATGAAATCCCTTCCCAGAGCCATTAATGCCATCCCAATTCGTATTATCACCTTCTACGTGCTGGCGCTGATGATTATTATGTCAGTCACACCGTGGCGTTCAATCATTGCAGACAAAAGTCCTTTTGTTGAGCTGTTTGTTCTCATCGGTTTACCCGCAGCCGCCAGTATCGTGAACTTTGTGGTATTAACCTCTGCCGCCTCTTCAGCCAACAGTGGTGTTTTCTCCACCAGCCGTATGTTATTTGGGTTAGCAAAAGAAGGCGATGCGCCACAGCAATTCAGCCGCCTTTCACGCCGTTCCGTACCTGCATCGGGGTTAATTTTCACCTGTTTATGTTTGTCCTGTGGTGTGGTGCTGATTTATTTAATTCCTGATGTTATGCATGTGTTTACCTTGGTAACCACCGTTTCAGCCATTCTGTTTATGTTTATCTGGAGTATGATCCTATGCTCATATCTGGTTTACCGGAAACGTCGCCCGGCATTACATAAGGCTTCAACCTATAAAATGCCATTGGGTATTATCATGTCATGGGTCTGTCTGGCATTTTTTGCATTTGTTCTGATATTACTCACTTTACGGGATGATACCCGCCAGGCATTAATCATCACGCCAATCTGGTTTATGGTTTTAATTATCGGTTTTCAAATTGTAAAAAAACGTAGAACACGTTTGTACAGTTAACTTATTCAAATCCTTAATATCTATATGACCTGTTGGAATAATACTCCGCAGGTCTTTTTTATTGCTGCAAGCTGAAAAATTCCCACTACACTTACTCTACCGGTTAAGAAAATCTTCCTTATAAAAGCATTAGGCAATTTTCATAACATGATCATTTCACCTTATTCCATCAATAATATTTACCCAATGGATTTCAAGATGGATCGCGACGGCAAGGGAGCGAATCCCCGGGAGCATAGCAAACTATGTGACCGGGGTGAGTGAGTGCAGCCAACAAAGAAGCAACTTGAAAGGTGAAGGGTATTGATGAATTTAAATAACAGGCTGCTATTATTGTAAACTTCGCAGCCACTTTTTAACCTTGTAGGAGAAAGTAATATGACTAAAATTCTTGTGCTTTATTATTCCATGTATGGTCATATTGAAGCGCTGGCATCCGCAGTAGCAGAAGGCGCTAAAAAAGTCGCTGACGTAGAAGTCACGATTAAACGCGTGCCAGAAACCATTCCACCAGAAGCATTTACCAAAGCAGGTGGTAAAGTAGATCAATCTGCTCCGATTGCATCCGTACAAGAGCTGGTTGATTATGATGCCATAATTATCGGCACCCCAACCCGCTTTGGTAATATGGCCGGCCAAATGAGAAACTTTCTAGATCAGACCGGCGGCCTGTGGGTCGAAGGTAAACTGTACGGCAAAGTCGCTAGCGTCTTCACTTCCACAGGCGTTGGCGGTGGTCAGGAGATGACGATTACTTCAACCTGGACAACACTCGCCCACCACGGCTTTATTATTGTACCGATTGGTTATGGTATTCCTGAAATTGGCGATATTTCGCAGATGCAAGGAGGAACACCCTACGGCGCCAGTACTATTGCTGACGGTGATGGTTCTCGCATCCCCAATGAAAATGAATTGAAGATCGCTCGTTATCAAGGTGAGCATGTAGCGAAAATCGCTAAAAAACTGAAAGATTAACATGATATCAAGACGAAGCGACTGAGCTGACGCGCCAGACTCTGGAGGTAAGGCTTACTGATGCGATGCATAAACCCACTTTCCGGATCGGTTGTGCTCACCTTCGTCTTTTTCTGCCGCCCCTTTATGGCTGATCTGAACATATCGAATTCAAATATCCAAGCAATTTACTCTTGAATTTAATATGCCTTTCGAAAAAAACCATTATTTTTCAATATAAGGTTGTTTATTCATACTTATATTCTTATTATTGAAATTGATATCATTATATTGTCAATATACATATTAAAATAATGACCAAGTGGACAATTCACTTTTTAATATTGACACAAAAACATCACCATTTAATAAGACCTTAACTTGAATCACATAAATATAATAATTTTCGATCTAATATCCCTCCAAATAAATGATATCGGTAATATCAAAATAAGAGGACAGATCATGAAAGCATTAGTATTAGAAAAAGCAGGTCAGATTTCAATTCAAGACTGGGAAGCCCCCGAAATAGTGGGTGAAAATGATGTTGAGATAAAAATTCATTCGGTGGGAATTTGCGGCAGCGATGTGCATTATTACCAATACGGGCGCATTGGGCCATTTATTGTCGAAAAACCGATGATCCTCGGGCACGAAGCATCAGGTGTCATCACAGCAGTAGGTAAAAATGTGACTCACTTAAAAATCGGCGATCGTGTCTGTATGGAACCTGGCATTCCTAATCTGCAATCACCACAATCACGGGCAGGTATTTATAACTTAGATCCAGAAATCCGTTTCTGGGCGACGCCCCCTATTGATGGCTGCTTACGAGAAAGAGTTATTCACCCGGCGGCATTTACGTTCAAATTACCTGATAATGTCAGTTTTGCCGAAGGTGCAATGGTTGAACCATTATCTATCGGTATGCAAGCAGCCACAAAAGCAGAAATTAAACCTGGAGATATCGCATTAGTTGTTGGCGCCGGCACGATCGGAATTGTTACCGCACTTGCTGCACTAGCCGGTGGTTGTTCTGATGTCATTATTTGTGATGTGTTCGATGAAAAACTAGAAATTGCAAAACAGTATCCAGGTTTCCACCCTGTTAATAGCAAAGTACTTGCTGAGAAAGTGAATACCTTAACCGATGGTAATGGCGTCAATATTCTCTTTGAATGTAGTGGTGCAAAACCGGTCATTGCCACTATTTCAGAGCACATTGCACCGGGAGGAATAGCTGTTCTGGTCGGTATGCCTATTGATCCGGCGCCACTTGATATTGTCTCTGCTCAAGCTAAAGAGATCACATTCAAAACTATTTTCCGCTACGCAAATATGTATCCTCGTACTATCCGTTTACTGAGTTCTGGCAAGCTCAAAGTAACCCCCTTATTATCCGCAACCTATAAATTTAAAGACAGCGTTCAAGCTTATGAACGAGCCGCAGAGGGTCGCCCGACAGATATCAAAATTATGTTGGAAATGGAGTAACACATGGCGCTCTACGCTGGTATCGATTGCGGTACACAAAGTACTAAAGTCATTATTGTCGATAGCCAAAAAACGCATATTTTGGGTGAAGGCAGCTCGCCTCACCCAATAATTAGCGACTCAAACGGCCGTCGTGAACAACAGGTTTACTGGTGGACAGAGGCATTGGAGAGTGCCTTTTCTCAAGCGATTGAGCAAGCCGGAATTTCTGGTACAGAAATTGTCGCTCTTGCCGTATCAGGTCAACAACACGGTTTTGTTCCTCTGGATGCAGAAGGCCATGTTTTAGCACCGGTAAAACTCTGGTGTGACACTGAAACTGCGGTCGAGAATCAGGAAATTATTGACGCACTCGGTGGTACCCAAGCCGCGTTAACACAACTCGGATTAATGCCGCAAACAGGTTATACCGCATCTAAAATTCTTTGGTTCAAAAAATACCATCCTGAGTTATGGGAAAAACTGAACGCTGTTTTATTACCTCATGATTATCTCAATTATTGGCTAACAGGCAGATTAGTTGCCGAATATGGTGATGCTTCAGGAACCGGATTGCTGAATATTCGTAAACGCGAATGGGATAACCAGACTGCCCAATTAATTGATCCGGATGGCCGTCTTTGGCATGCACTGCCTGAATTGGTTTCCGCTGAGACCTGTATTGGCACAGTAAGGCCCGAAATAGCAAGAAGATTAGGGCTTTCACCGACAACCAAAGTTGCGTCTGGCGGGGGCGATAATATGATGGCTGCAATTGGAACGGGCAATATCGTTCCCGGCATCACGACCATGAGTTTAGGCACCTCTGGCACCCTATTCACTTACTCTGACAAACCAATTGTCGCTGATTCTGGAATGATCGCGGGTTTCTGCTCCTCTAATAATGGATGGCTACCATTGATTTGCACGATGAATGTGACTTCAACAACAACCACTATTCAAAAGCTGTTTAATATGGATATTCAGGCTTTTAATGACACATTGAACCAGAGTAAACCCGGTGCTAATGGTTTGATGATGCTACCGTTTTTTAATGGTGAACGTGTCCCGCCACTTCCCCACGCCAAAGCGAGCCTCCATAACTTGGATACTAGCAATATGAATCAACAAAATTTCATTTTGGCGGCAGTTGAAAGCGCCACCTACGGGCTACGTTTTGGTATTGAATTATTTCGCAAGCAAGGGATTGAAATTAATGAGATCCGTTTGACCGGCGGCGGCGCTCGCAGCAAAAAATGGCGACAAATTGTGGCTGATATCATGAATACGCCGGTTATTTGTGTCACCAATCAAGAAGCTGCCGCCCTAGGTGCTGCTATTCAAGCTATGTGGTGTGATTCCTTGATAGAAAAGGAAGATAAACAAGCGCAGCTTGCCCACCTTTGCCAACGCTTTGTTCATCTTAATGAAGAAACCCGCACCGTTCCAACTCCCGAAACGGCCGCATTATATGACGTGCTTTATCAAGATTATTTATCTCTGTTGACTGCTGAATATCCAGAGGTGAAAGTATAAAACATTGACCACCGATAATTCCCCTAGTGAATGATTCAAAGTCACTGGTATTCAATAATTTTTCATGATGGAAAAAACAAACCTCGCTATTTTAAACGAGGTTTGTTAGTAGTCTGGTGAAGGCATTCCGCCTTCACGCTTTCTTACCTTTCTTTTTACCTTATTTCAATTCACTTAGTCTTATATTGCGCCTCAGCATCAACAAAACGCTGTTGCGCTGCACTGCTCGGCGCTTTGCCCAACAGACTCACAACCACGATCGCAATAGAAGCTAAGATAAAGCCAGGAATAATTTCATACAAGGCAAACCATTGGTACTTCATCCATACCAATACCGTAACGGCCCCTACCAACATCCCCGCTAATGCGCCATTACGTGTCATACGTTTCCAGATAACAGAAATCAGTACCACCGGGCCAAACGCAGCACCAAATCCAGCCCATGCATTACTAACCAGAGCCAGTACTTTATTGTCCGGATTGGTTGCTATCACCATCGCAATAACCGCCACCAGCAACACCATGAAACGCCCTACCCACACCAACTCTTTCTGACTGGCAGATTTACGGATAAAGGGTTTGTAAAGATCTTCCGTCAAAGCACTTGCACACACCAGCAACTGACAGCTTAAGGTACTCATCACCGCGGCCAAAATAGCGGAGAGTAAAATGCCTGCTATCCACGGATTAAACAGAACAACCGCCAATTCCATAAAGATACGCTCACGGTTGGCTGTGACCGGACCAGACAGTTCAGGATGCATCTCAAAATAAGCAATACCGAAGAAACCGACAGCAATAGTGCCTGCCAAACATAACACCATCCAAGTCATACTGATACGACGAGCCTTGCGGATAGTATGATGGGAATCTGCCGCCATAAAACGCGCCAGAATATGCGGCTGACCAAAATAACCCAATCCCCAACCTAACAGCGAGATAATGGCAATAAAGTTCAACCCTTTAAACATATCCATATAAGCCGGGCTTTTTGCTGCTATCAGAGCCAGAGAGGTATCAATGCCACCCACAGAGAAAATAACGATGACCGGCGTTAAGATAAGCGCAAAGATCATTAATGAAGCCTGAACTGTGTCGGTCCAACTGACCGCCAGGAAGCCGCCAAGGAAAGTATAAGCAATCGTCGCTGCGGCACCGAGCCACATAGCTTTCTGATAACTAATACCAAACGTACTTTCAAATAACAATCCTCCGGCAACCACGCCAGAAGCACAATAGAGAGTAAAGAAGATCAAAATAACCAGCGCAGAAATAATACGTAGGATCTTACTGCTATCGTCAAAACGACTGGTGAAATAGTCCGGCAATGTTAGCGCATTATTATTGACTTCGGTCTGGATTCGTAACCTGCCTGCCACCAATTTCCAGTTCAGGTAAGCGCCTAAAGCAAGACCAATGGCTATCCAGCTTTCTGAAACCCCCGCAAAATAGACTACGCCAGGCAAGCCCATTAATAACCAGCCACTCATATCCGAAGCACCGGCAGACAAAGCCGTTACCACGCTACCTAATCGCCTTCCACCCAAAATATAATCATCAAAATTTTTGGTTGAGCGATAAGCCAAAAAACCTATCAACAACATACCAATAATGTAGACAATAAAGGTGATTAGCATTGGTGTATTTACTGTCATGCAAGTTCTCCATAGTGTTATCTGTGTTTTGCAAATCCGCAGTTCTCCTGGGTACACAGAGTTTTCCCTGTCAGGTTCAGGAACGTTGCACCTGATTGCACCTAAAAATGGTCCATAATTCTAAATTGAAATAATTATTTTTGTAACCAATTAGAAAGTTACAGTGAATCCTAGATTAGCATCAGGTAATTTAACAACTAATTAACGCCATTTTTTACAAGAAACGTCTACTGAATCACATTTATTTGCTTTAAAAATTATACTTTTTAACCATTTCAGGGTTACACCCCTATATTTCGCTATAAAATAGTAAACCAATGTGTATCAATCAAATAAAGTCACAAAAATAAATATATCCACCTAATTATAATAACTAGATTAATTTCACAAAAATAAAACAAGCGCTTCTCATAAGGTTGCACAAAGTTGCAACATGTCAGATATTATCATGCAATTTTAGATAAACCTTACCTATTAAGGAGCGAGGATGGGTAGTACAACAATGGGCGTGAAGCTTGATGAAGCAACGCGCGATCGCATTAAAGCTGCGGCACAACGGATTGACCGCACTCCACATTGGCTGATTAAACAAGCTATTTTTAATTACCTTGAACGTCTTGAAAATGATGAACAGATCGCTGAACTCTCTGCTAATCAAGATATTAAAGAAGAGAAGATCATCGCAGAAGAAACGGTACCAGATTCTGCTCACCAACCTTTCCTCGACTTCGCAGAACATATCCTGCCTCAATCAGTAAAACGTTCCGCAATTACTGCGGCCTATCGCCTGCCAGAAACACAGGCAGTTCCCATGTTGCTGCAACAGGCGCAATTGCCCGAAGATCAGGCACAAGCGACTCATAAGCTGGCTTACAGCATTGCAGAAAAATTGCGGAACCAGAAAAACAGCATTGGTCGTTCAGGTCTGGTTCAAGGGTTATTGCAGGAATTCTCGCTTTCATCTCAGGAAGGCGTTGCGCTAATGTGTCTTGCGGAAGCCTTGCTCCGTATTCCTGATAAAGCTACTCGCGACGCACTAATCCGCGACAAAATCAGCAACGGCAACTGGCATTCTCACCTAGGCCAAAGTTCGTCCATGTTTGTCAATGCAGCAACCTGGGGGCTGCTGTTTACCGGCAAATTAGTTTCTACCCACAACGAAGCCAAACTCTCCAATTCGCTGAATCGCATTATCAGTAAGAGCGGCGAGCCATTAGTGCGTAAAGGCGTCGATATGGCAATGCGCCTGATGGGTGAACAGTTTGTTACCGGAGAAACCATCGCTCAAGCGCTGGCAAGTGCGCGTAAGCTGGAAGAAAAAGGGTTCCGTTACTCCTATGACATGCTAGGTGAAGCCGCTTTAACTGAAGAAGATGCTCAGAATTATATGGTTTCCTATCAACAAGCGATTCATGCTATCGGGAAAGCATCTAACGGCCGCGGCATTTATGAAGGACCTGGAATTTCCATTAAGCTTTCTGCCCTGCACCCGCGTTATAGCCGTGCTCAATATGAACGTGTCATGAACGAGTTATACCCACGCCTGCTTTCCCTGACATTACAGGCTCGCCAATATGATATTGGTATCAATATTGATGCCGAAGAAGCAGATCGCTTGGAAATTTCTCTCGATTTGCTGGAGAAACTCTGTTTTGAACCACAACTGGCTGGCTGGAATGGCATTGGTTTCGTTATTCAGGCTTATCAGAAGCGCTGCCCCTTTGTTATCGATGCAGTCATTGACTTAGCCCAACGCAGCCGCCGTCGGTTAATGGTGCGACTGGTAAAAGGCGCTTACTGGGATAGCGAAATTAAACGTGCTCAAATTGATGGATTGGAAGGTTATCCAGTTTACACCCGCAAAGTTTATACTGACGTTTCTTATCTGGCTTGCGCCCGTAAACTATTGTCAGTGCCTAATCTGATTTATCCTCAGTTCGCTACCCATAATGCCCATACTTTAGCTGCCGTTTATCATATGGCCGGACAAAACTATTATCCTGGGCAATATGAATTCCAGTGCCTGCATGGCATGGGAGAACCCTTGTATGAACAAGTGGTCGGGAAAATCGCTGATGGTAAATTAAACCGCCCATGCCGTATTTATGCGCCAGTAGGCACTCACGAAACACTGTTGGCTTATCTGGTCCGTCGCCTGTTGGAGAACGGCGCTAACACCTCTTTCGTCAACCGTATCGCCGATACCACATTACCACTAGATGAGCTGGTTGCCGATCCGGTGAACAAGGTTCAGAAGCTGGCCGAAACCGAAGGCCAAATCGGTCTTCCACATCCGAAAATTCCTCTGCCTCACAATCTGTATGGTAAAGATCGCGCAAACTCAGCCGGTCTGGATCTTGCCAACGAACATCGTCTGGCATCTCTTTCCAGTGCGCTATTAAGTTCTGCTACCGAAGTGCAGTATAGCGAGCCACTACTGGGCGGCAATTATCACCATCAAGGTGAGTTGCCGACCGCTAAACCGGTTATTAACCCGGCGGCGCCTTCGGATATTGTCGGCCATGTTCGTGAAACAACTGAACAAGAAGTCAGCCATGCGCTGGATGTCGCAGCAGAAGCCGGCGCAATCTGGTTTGCGACTCCCCCATCAGAACGAGCTGCTATTCTGGTTCGCGCTGCGGAATTGATGGAAAACCAGCTGCAACCACTATTAGGTATTTTGGTTCGAGAAGCCGGCAAAACCTTTAATAATGCGATTGCCGAGGTACGCGAGGCGGTCGATTTTCTCTATTACTATGCAGGACAAGTTCGTCATGATTTCGCTAATGATACCCATCGCCCACTGGGGCCGGTTGTCTGTATCAGCCCGTGGAATTTCCCATTAGCCATTTTTACCGGGCAGATAGCGGCTGCATTGGCTGCCGGTAACAGTGTATTAGCAAAACCTGCGGAGCAAACCCCATTAATTGCGACAACGGCAGTCAAAATACTGCATCAAGCAGGTATTCCCCACGATGCATTGCAATTATTACCTGGCCGAGGTGAAACCGTTGGTTCTCTTCTGGTGGGTGATGAGAGAGTACGCGGCGTGATGTTTACCGGCTCCACCGAAGTGGCGAGTCTATTACAACGTAACATTGCCGGAAGACTCGATGCACAAGGGCGCCCAACCCCTCTGATTGCCGAAACCGGTGGTCTGAACGCCATGATTGTTGATTCTTCCGCGCTGACAGAACAAGTTGTTACTGATGTGGTCGCCTCTGCTTTTGACAGCGCCGGTCAACGTTGTTCTGCCTTACGTATCCTTTGTATTCAAGATGATGTGGCAGAAAGAACCCTCACCATGCTGAAAGGCGCCATGTCTGAATGCCGGATGGGTAATCCTGAACGCCTGTCTACCGATATCGGCCCGGTCATTGATGCAGAAGCCAAAGCCGGCATTGATCGCCATATTCAAACAATGCGAACTAAAGGACGCACGATTTATCAGGCAGCCCAAGATAATGTGGTTGACAATCAAGAGTGGGATCAAGGCACTTTCGTTAAACCGACACTGATTGAATTGGAAAATTTCAATGAATTAAAACAAGAGATTTTCGGCCCGGTTCTGCATGTTGTCCGTTTTAAACGTAACGAGCTAGATAAATTGCTGGATCAGATTAATAACTCCAACTATGGTCTGACCTTGGGCGTCCATACCCGTATTGATGAAACGATTGCACAAGTTACCGCCAAAGCGAAAGTCGGCAATCTGTATGTCAACCGCAACATGGTAGGCGCTGTTGTTGGCGTGCAACCGTTCGGTGGTGAAGGCTTATCCGGTACCGGACCGAAAGCAGGCGGCCCGCTCTATTTGTACCGTCTGCTCTCTTGCCGTCCTCAAAACGCGATCAACCAAACGTTGGAACGTCAGGATGCTGAATATCCACTGGATGCTAATGTCCGTTCAGTACTGATGACCCCTTTTGATGCACTGACAGAATGGGCAACCAAGCAGCACAACGAAGAGCTAAATCAGTTGATTCAACAATATAAATTGTTGGCACAAGGCGGCACCACCCGCCTGTTGCCGGGGCCGACCGGCGAACGCAATACTTATACCCTGTTGCCTCGTGGTCAGGTGTTGTGTCTGGCGGATAATCAACAGGATACATTCATTCAACTGGCAGCAACATTATCTGTGGGCTGTCAGTTACTATGGCAAAATGATGAACTACATCAGCAACTGTTTCGTCAATTGCCAGATAGCGTCCGTAAATCAATCAATTTGGTTCAGGACTGGCAAAGTGAAGATACGGTATTCGAAGCGGTTATTTACCACGGCGATTCTGATCAATTGCGCCAAGTTTGCGAACAAATCGCTCAACGTAAAGGCGTTATCATTTCCGTACAAGGTTTTGCCCGTGGAGAAACTAATCTGCTGTTAGAACGTCTGCTACATGAACGCTCACTGAGCATTAACACCGCGGCGGCGGGGGGTAATGCCAGTCTGATGACTATCGGTTAATTTCGGCTGTAGCTAAGGGGAGCACATCAAAAATGTGTTCCCCAAGAATCTAAGCTTAATCACCGGTTGTTTGCCCACAGTCCATTACCGTTTCAGATATTTCTTTAGTCATATTCCTTTAGTCATATAGTATTCATCTATCAGTTCACCATTTATAAATAGTGAGCCAGTTCTGATGCCAGAAAAAATAAAACCTGATGACAAATACCGCTTTATTGCCAATGTGTTTTTTATTGCAACAGTTAATTCAAGTCTGCTAATTCCATTTTTCCGGGACCAATCTTGTGCTTTGTCGAGTAGATTTCTCGCTATACCTTTGTTTCTATATTCTTTTTTTACTCCAAGAACAATAGAACCCAGATGCCTGTTTCTATTACACACTCCTCTAGATATAACAATAAATCCAACAATACTTTTGTTATCTTCACATATTAACATTTGCCTGTCTTTTCCGAATCCTTTTATTATATCCGCCTGTTCTTCAACGCTTGTTTTTCTTTCCCCCGGCTCAAGTAACATAAATTCCGATGTGTTATCCAAATCATTTAAAAAGACAACCAGACTGTTTGCGTCTTCTACGTTAACTTCTCTAAAAATAAATATTTCTTTTTCCATAGCGAATACCATATTAATGAAATTAACATATACAATATATTGCCACATACAAAAGTCAATAAGATTTAAGATGATGTTAGGCTAATTAATAGTGAGACAACTTAAAAGATAACAAAGCAAAATAAGTTGGTACCTATCGTGATATTTAAAATAATTTCCTTCATCACCTCCAAAACCCTAACTCAATGAAATAAAAACAAAAAATCTTATGGAAAATAGGTAATCAACAACCATCATATAAAAAATAATTAAGCCTATTATCGTCCCTGTTATTAAAAGCCAAGCTTGTATTATATTATTATCTCTTCTTTTTCGCTTTTATTAAAATAAGCCCATTGACTTACTGAAAAGATTAATAAATCATTCATCATCTCATCTGTAAGAGATTTTTATTTTCACATCTGAAAGATAAAAAATATGCAAATATTCTCCAATCGAGATGATATCTCCTTTTGTTTGCCTAACGTATAAACTCTTCTACACGCCCAGACGGGCAATTAAACCGGATTAATGAAGAAAATGAGTTGCATGATTATGCATAATGAAAACAACCTCGTTATTTTTAACGTGGCTTGTCAGCGGTCTAAGGGGAACACACCAAAATGTGTTCCCCCAAAATTAATCATCTCTTTGCTGTTTATATTTCCAGCTTAGTGACCGCCCTGTTGCCAGCTCAAATACTGTTCATACTTGCGCAAAGCAATGTTGTAGTTACTGAATGCCGACTGTGACAGCTTTTCACTCAGTTTTTCCTGAATTTTCTCTGTTGTGAACTCTTTTACAGGGTAATTGCTTGAAGTGAGCAATTCATCCAAACGTCGTAAACGAACCACATACTCACGAACAGTACTATGACTCATTTCAGTCTGTTCAAACAGGTACTGTTTGAACGACATGATGTCAAAATAATCTGTCTCGCTATTGCAATAAATCTCACTGCAAAAACGACATAACGCGACAAATTTATCTTGCAGCTCATCCCAGGTCTTGTCATCAATCAACTCCGTCATCTCGGAGATGGACTCTTTGTTGATCACTTGGCCATTAAAAACCAAAGAGATACGGTCAAGAGCTTTGTGACAATGCAAGCAATGAGTTTGACTATGTTTGTAGTCTTTAATGTAACGGCTGAGCGGCCGTTTCTTTTGTGTTGTAACAGACATAAGAGATAAGCCCTGTGTGTAGTCTTAAACAAAAAACAAATAAGCAAAAAAGTTACTTTTCCGGATTTAAGCGTGCCCGCAAGCGTTTAATCGCCTGGCTGTGTAGCTGACTTATACGGGACTCCCCGACTTCAAGTACTGCGCCAATCTCTTTCAGATTAAGTTCTTCCTGATAATACAGCGTCAGAACCATTTTTTCTCGTTCAGGTAACGAATCAATAGCTTCAATTACCCGTTGACGAACGTCACTCTCCAGCAATTGTTGTAAGGGATTAGTTTCATGCCCCTCTTCAATGACAGGTTCACAGCTTTCACCATGAATTTCATGCCATTCGTCATACGAAAACAATTGACTGTTATTCGTATCTAACAGTATCTGCCGATATTCTACCAGATCAATCTTTAATTCTTTAGCAACTTCCTGCTCACTGGCTGGACGGCCTAAGTCTTGCTCAAGTTTACGGATGATTTGCGTCACTTCGCGCGCATTACGGCGCACGCTACGCGGAGCCCAATCACGGCTCCTTAACTCATCCAACATTGCACCTCTGATGCGTTGTACCGCATAAGTGGTAAACGCGGTTCCTTGTAAGGAATCAAAACGTTCCACCGCATTTAGTAAGCCGATTCCCCCGGCCTGAAGTAGATCATCCAGCTCCACACACGCGGGTAACCTAACTTGTAGCCTTAACGCTTCATGGCGAACTAATGGTACGTAGCGCTTCCAGAGGCTGTTTTTGTCCATCACGCCTTCGGCGGTATACAAATCGCTCACAACAACAGACACCTTTGGAAAAAGAGACTAACCATCATTATCCAATCCCCTAACAAGGGCAATCGTTTGAACAATGTAGTAAAAACACTTCTTTTTCACCTATGCGAAATTTATTGTCTGCCTAATAGTATCACAAATTTTAGGCTGTTCCTGATAAACTCCTAAAAAAGAAGGACCGGCGAGCCGATCCTTGATTTTATTTGGATTTTTATGTGAATCAGGTTCACATATTGCCCTAACTGAACGATTAACGCAGCAGAGACATTACATTCTGAGGCACTTGGTTAGCCTGAGCCAGAACCGCAGTACCCGCTTGTTGCAGAATTTGACCACGGCTCATGTTAGACACTTCGGTCGCGTAGTCAGCATCTTCGATACGGCTACGAGCTGCGCTCAAGTTGTTAACGGTGTTGTTCAGGTTGTTAACGGTAGATTCCAGACGGTTCTGGATAGCACCCAAAGAACTGCGCAGGCTGTCAACTTTTGCCAGAGCCTTGTCTAAAGTTTCCAGAGGCTTTTCTGATGCTTTGGCAGTGATGTCATCACCTGCTGTTAATTTACCCTCTTTAGTAATAGTGGCTTTGAAATATTTTACTTTGCCATCTGTTTCGTCAGTACCTTTGACAACATAATTGCCAGGATCAACTTCACCTTTTTCATTAACGGCTTTATAGAATTCTACATTTTTCAGGTCCTTAACTTTAGCGTCGGCAGTATGATCGATGTTTTTCTTCCCACCTGCACCATCGTCAACCTGTGTAATTACTTCTCCGTGTGGAACTTCCTTAGAAACAGTGAATTTATTCAGTCCCAGAATCTCGCTGTCAATTTTTTCCAGATTAATTTCGATAACTTCGTTATCGTTAGCACCAACCTGAATAGTCATTTCGTTCTTTTCACTTAGAACATGAACACCGTTAAATTGAGTCTGTTTAGAAATACGATCAATTTCCTTTAAACGTTCAGTAACTTCTTCCTGGATAGATTTGGTATCACTCGCAGAGTTGGTTTCGTTTGTCGCCTGAACAGCCAGTTCACGAATACGTTGTAAGTTGGTGTTAATTTCGTTCAGCGCACCTTCGGTAGTCTGTGCAATAGAGATACCGTCGTTAGCGTTACGTGCTGCCTGAGTCAAACCTCTAACATTTGCAGTGAAACGGTTAGCGATCGCTTGACCAGCCGCGTCATCCTTCGCGCTGTTGATACGCAGGCCAGAAGACAGACGCTCAATAGCGCTACCCAAAGTACCCTGGGATCTATTCAGGTTATTCTGAGTCAGCTGGGAGAGGATGTTAGTTCCGATGACTTGTGCCATAGTTAGAGTTCCTTTTTAAAATCAAGTCGATATATAAGTTTGGGGTTTACCCACGGTGTTCATCACCGCCAACAGTTTTATCGGCGCCCCTCAAAGAACCTTTAATTTTTCTTGAAAAAACTTTTTCTTTTTTATCACATTGCCTTGATAAGCCAAACAGCGTCGGTTCTTCACGACTATTCCTACCATAGAAAAATTATTTTTATTAGTAAACTTTTCCAAAAACTTACCGATAACCGGTTCAATAAAGCTTTACTAATAAAGGAGTCAATAAATGGCTAGCATTTCTTCATTAGGCGCCGGGTCGGGGATGGATCTGGGCTCTATATTGGATAAACTTCAGGCAGCAGAACAAAAACGTTTAGTACCGCTGACACAGCAACAAACCAGTTATAAAGGTAAGCTAACCGCTTTTGGTACATTAAAAGGTAGTTTAGAAAAACTGGAAACTGCGTCTGAATCACTGAAAAAGTTCGATAAACTTAATACAACCACTGCCAGCGAAAAACATGATGCATTCGTTGCCAGTACTGATTCTAAAGCCAGCCCAGGTAACTACAGTATTGAAGTTAAACAATTGGCACAGGCACAATCATTACAGACAGAAAAAGTCAGTAATATCAAAGAGCATATCGGTGAAACTTTGGGTGAAGGTAAAACCCGGACAATTACCATTACTCAACCTGGTGAAAAAAAGCCGATGAAAATCGAGCTGACAGACGGACAAACATCCATTATTGAGATCCGTGATGCGATTAATAAGCAGGAAGGTAATGTCAACGCCAGTATTATTAAAGCCAAAGATGGCGAAAACTATTTAGTGCTGACGGCCAAAAAAGCGGGCACTGAATCGGTGATGACCATCACTGTTGAAGGTGATAACAAACTCAGTCAATTTCTAGACTATCCGGGTACAACGAGTAAACTCACTCAAACCGTCGAAGCTAAGAATGCACTCTTAACCGTCAACAAAATCCCAATTGAGCGTCAGACAAACCATATTACCGATGCACCCGAAGGCGTTAAACTGGATCTGAAAAAAACGACTGAGGATAAAGATAAACCAGGGGAACATAAGCCAGAAATACTGGTTATATCCCGTGATATTGAGCCGATGAAAGAGGCGATTAAAAATTGGGTTGATGCTTATAATGAATTACAAACGACATTTGATTCACTGACCAAATTTAAGCCAGTAAAACAGGGTGAAGAACCGTCGAAAGATAATGGCGCGTTATTAGGCGACAGCACATTACGCGGAATACAGAATCAACTAAGAGGCCAGATTTTCAGCTCTCAGGCGGCTAATGATATTCCAACCCTGAATAAGCTGGGCATTAAACAAAAGCCTGACGGTAAGCTGGAAATTGATAACGAAAAACTGGAAAAAAATCTAAAAGAAAAACCAGCTAATGTGAAAGCGTTCTTTATGGGTGACGGTAAAGAAACGGGTTTTGCCACTCAGACACATAAGCTATTAAAAACTGCACTGGATAGCCATGAAGGTACCTTAGTTACCGCGACTGATGGTATTAACAAGCGTCTAAAAACCCTTGATCAACAAGTAGACAGGACTAAACAGAATATTAACGAAACAATTGAACGTTATAAACGCCAATTTTCACAACTGGATAAAATGGTCTCTTCCTTGGGAAACACCGGTAACTTCCTATCACAATTACAGAAAATAAGATAATTAAAGGAAATTATGTATCAACGTTCGGCAAGTCAATTATATGCCCAGATAGATGTGGAGAGCGAAATTATGAACGCCTCCCCCTATCAGTTGATTCAGATTTTGTTCAACGGGGCGCTTAGCGCCCTACGTCGAGCAATTATTCTGATGGAACAAGGTAATATCGCGGAAAAAGGCGCAGCTATTTCCAAAGCGATCAATATCATCGATAATGGCCTCAAACAAGGGTTAGATAATGAAAAAGGTGGAGAGCTGGCACACAATCTCGCTTCCCTTTATGACTATATGACCCAACGTTTACTCCACGCTAATTTACGCAATGATGAGCCAGCCATTACCGAAGTAATAAAGTTACTCACCGAGATTTCAGACGCTTGGCGGCAAATTGGCCCTCATTACAACGCCAGTCAGGATATTGTTTAATGGATAATAAAATGGATCTTTTGTCAGCTTACCAACAGATCCTAAGTTTAAGTGAGCAAATGCTTAATTTAGCTAAAAATGAAAAATGGGATGAACTTGTTGATATGGAAATCACCTACCTTAAAGCAGTAGAAGTGATCAGCCACTCTTCAATATCATCGACGACTTCTCTTTCGTTACAGCAAAAAATGACCAACATTTTGCAGACAATTTTAGATAATGAAAATGAGATTAAAAAACTACTACAGAAAAGACTTGATGAATTAAGTAAACTCATCAAACAAACAAGCCAACAGCAATTATTAAATGATAGCTACGGCCAATTCCCTGTTGAACCCTATCATAATACCCTTATGAACTCTACGGAACAAAAGTAATTGAGAAATAAAGGTGATGTACTCTCATCACCATTATTTACCTGTTTTGTGAGCTTGGTTTAGGATGTCTTTAAAACCTTGTAGTATTCCGATCTACAAATCAGGATTGCCCTTCACATTCCCCCCATCGTAACTAATAGGTATTAATAAGCTGTTATATGTAGCTCTGTGATTTAAGTTGATTGTGAAAAATAAAAAGACCACGCAGGAGCGCAGCCTTGAATTTAGGGTGTAGATTTGAATTATTTATTCTTATGCATCACTCCAATTTAAGTAAAAACGCGTAGTTACACCTGTTTGCTTTATAATTCTGCCTAGTTTTTCAGCATCCACTTTATGTGGATTATTGGGCGGGTTATGATGGTTATATAAAATACCGTGCGTGGAATTTGTTATATCTGGACTCATTTCTGAGCCTGTCCCAAGATTATAGGTTATATTGTCAACTTTGACATAAAGATTTTTCTTAAATAATTCTTTCACCTTTTGAGAGTTAACTTCATCAAAGGATACAGAAAAATGAATATAACCTGGGTTTTCAACAGTATGGAATATTAAAGTATTTTTAATATCTGTCTTATTTTGGGTAATAGTTAAAGTCCCTATGGGAGCGGCATCAGAGTCACTTATTTTATTTTCACTCAGATATCCATAATACCTAACTTTTTCATCAAACTCTGGTTTAAGATCGAAAACCAACATATCATCTGACTCTGGTTCAAGCTTTACCTTATCTTCAAAAAAATTCCAATACAAGCCATCATATCTTCTTGCGTTGGCTGCCACGGTACAAAGTTACCGTGCTCATTGCGTAGATCAATATGCGTCAAATAATCATATTTAGTGCCAACGGCGACACCATCAACAGCGTAAGCACTACCTTCTTCTACTGTTAAATCATTCACACGAGGAGTAATAGCCAAATACATCTTTTTATCGCGCCAAACAGAACGAGCGACAAGTTTGCGTAGTTTTAATTGAATCAAAGCCCAAGAAAAAGAACCAACTGGAGCAACAACACTATGACATTCATATTGCTTAGGATCAAACGGACATTCATTTTCAGGTTTCATAACTTCAGACATATTATTTCCTTATATCTATAAATAATTAAAAATTAAACCACATGATTTAACCTTTAATCTATTATTAAACATTCAGTAAATTTTTATGAATTAATGCAACCGGTATAAAACTAAGATTCAATTATAACAGGATGCGCCGCTCATTCTCCTTATTATTTTTTATACTTATCAATAAGTTAAAGTAAATCTCAGAAATTAGAGTTGAAAGTTATGATTCGAAACCGTGACACCTTAAATATTTTATTGACTATGAGTTTTACAATATTTAATTAAATCGCTAACTACAACAAACATTCAACTTATTAAAAGGTCACTGTGCTATATCGGTTAATGGCAATTGGCGATTAACATTTAGATTTGAAGGTGACTTTCCGACAAACAAAAGTAATAGCTCAAAACGCGCGATCACCGTCAATCTCATTGGCGTTACAAAGATATAAAGTATGCATAAGATCACACTATTTTTAAATCAGGAATGAGGTGCAAAATGACGGATAGATAAAAAATCCTGATGATTAAACTGCGTGCTGTTTTTCATTCTCAATCGAGAATGCAAATAATTATATTGCACTTACTATGAGAAATCGCCTTAAATTATCAAACCTCCTTTATTCTTTTTATTTCTTAAAAATATTTTCGGTATTTTATCCTCGATTTTTTCTCTGTTTTGAAGCATTTTAGCAATTCCAAATACATTGCGTCCAAGGAAAATATCAGACAACTCGACAGCCATATTCAAAGAATCGTTCATAGCTGCAACTAATCTGACAGCTAATATAGAATTACCCCCCAATTGAAAAAAATCATCAAATATCCCCACACGCTCTAACTTTAAATGTTGACTCAATAACTGGCATATTTTCACCTCCAGAATATTACTTGGTGCCACGTAACTACATTCGTCATTGCGATCTGGCTCTGGTAACAAAGAATAGTTTACTTTTCCATTGATAGTAAGTGGTATGAAATCAAGAAAGGTATATGTGGTTGGTACCATATACTCTGGTAAAGTATAAGATAATTTTTCTTTAATTTTTATTTTACTCCAAACATAAACGTTAGAACATACTAAATAGGCAGATAAATACTTATTATCGCCTTCTCCTCTAACAACAACAACACTTTGTAAAACTCCTTCTAATGCTGTTATCATAGTTTCAATTTCTTTTAGTTCAATACGGAAACCTCTTAACTGTATCTGCCGATCGTTACGACCAAAGTACTCAATATTTCCATCATTCAAATAACAAGCTATATCACCTGTGCGATACATTATCTCATCAGTCGATGAAAATGGATTCCGTATAAATCTTTCTTGTGTTAATTCTGGCCTATTTAAATATCCACGAACTACTCCAGGCCCAGCGATATATATCTCTCCCTTCACACCGATCGGAACAGGTCTAAGGTAGGTATCCAATATATATACTCAAAATACTTCAAATTGCATGTTTGAAAAACGATTATGTTGTTGAATTTAAATGTTTTTATGTCTGGCGGCTCAAGCATCTTGAAGTTCATTCGGTATAAATACATAGATCTTTCAAACGTTTCCCTATTAATTTACAAGAAGATTCTATATCGGACATCTGAATGATATGATAAGTTGCATGCACAGTAATTTCAGTAATTCCATACATATTGACGAATTGTGTTTTAGGTGAAGAAGGTTCAAAATACCACCCAGAAAGCATTGATGGAGATAATTCTTCTCCACCAAAAATAACATATCTTAAATCATTCGGTAATCTTCTTTTTCCCTGCTCATCAATAAAAAGCTCAAAAGCACTAGGAGTTTGATTTAAAATAGTAACTCTCTTTCTACAAACCAACTCATAAAATTCCTTCGTGTCTTTAACGGACTGTTCTGGAACAATAATCAGCTTTCCTCCGTAAAGCAAAGCCCCCCATATTTCCCAAACAGAGAAATCAAATGCATAGGAATGAAAAAGGCACCATATATCCTTTTCGTTAAATTTATAAATAGAGTAAGTTGACTGAAACAATCTCACTACCTGAACATGCTCGACCATCACTCCTTTGGGCTTGCCTGTTGAGCCGGAGGTATAGATAACATAAGCTAAGTGCTTTTCACATACTCTTGTTACATTAGGATCCGGATTATCTTCACTAAAATTATCCCACTTATCTTGCCATGTGCAAAGTTCCAGTTCTGGCAACTTGTTAGGCTTATACCCATCCAACCGCCGGTGACCCTCTTCATCAGTAAGCAACAGCATTGGCGAAGCATCCTCCAACTGTTGAAACAGACGCTGTGCCGGACTACTAGGATCTAGAGGCAAATAGGCACCACCTGCTTTCAGAACAGCCAACAAACAAATAACCATTGCTGGGCTACGTTTGACACAAAGGGCAACCAGAGAATCAGGTATAATACCCATCTCAATAAGACAATGAGCCAGTTGGTTAGACTGACGATTTAAAGTGTCATAGGTGAGTTCCGTCTCATTATAGACAAGTGCTATTGCATCAGGGTGACGTATCACCTGATCTTCAAATAATTGGTGCAGACAGAGATTATTTGGATAACATTTTTCTGTTTGATTCCACGTTTCCAGTAAAAGTTTTCGCTCCTCTTCCCCAATCATATTATATGTAAAAACAGGGAGGTAGATACCTTCTACCATAGATTGCAATATACTTAACAGATATATGCGAAATCTCTCGATTGTATCAACATCAAAAACCGCACAAGCATATCGAATTTGCCCAGTAATTATTCCATGTTCATTCTCACTGAAAATAAACTCTAAGTCTGTTTTCACTCTATTTAAAAAAATTTCTTTCGTATGTATCCTAAATCCAGGAAATTCGTGTTTAACATTCTCTTCCCATGAAAACATAACTTGATATAAAGGCGTATAAGCCATACTACGCGGCGGGTTAACAATTTCCACAATCTTCTCAAACGGTAACTCTTGGTGATCCTGCGCTTCAAGTACAGTCTGTTTCACACGAGCAAGCAATGTTGCTCCATCAGGCCCATCCGAGAGATCAATCCGCAATACTAACGTATTAACAAAAAAACCAATTAACGACTCCAATTCATACCTACCACGATTAGCAACTGGAATTGCAACAATGACATCATCCAAACCCGACAAACGGGCAAGAACAATCACTATGGCCGAAAGCAAAGTAGTGGATAATGTTGTCTCATGGCGTTGACTTAATTGTTTTAATTGCAAGGAAAGTAATGACCCAACTTCAATAGGTAAAGCTGAACCCATAAAGTTCTGTTGTTTTGCCCTTGGCCTGTCAATCGGAAGTGGTAGCAATGGAGTAACCCCAGAAAGTTTTTCCTGCCAATACATTGCATGCATTTTAAGATATTCATCGGTTAACCACAGTGATTGCCAAAGTGCATAATCGATGTACTGAATATCTAATTCCGGCAACTGTGCCTCCAGACTATTACATTCTGCTTGATATAATATATTAAGTTCATTTAACAGAATATTGACAGACCAACCATCGAATATAATATGATGAAAAGTTAATAGAAGATAATTTTCTTCACTATCCACCCGATACAAATGTCCCCTAAACAATGGACCTTGGCCCATATCGAATAATTGACAAGCTTCAAACTGAAACAGTTTATTTAATCGCTGCTTAGATATACTTCTTTGGTGACTAAGATTACTTTCAGTAAACGGTATGCAAGAGTCAGCAGGTAATAACTGGATATAAGGTTCTCCATTTTCTACGGAAAAGATTGTCCGTAATACTTCGTGACGTTCGAAAAGCTTACCTAATGTAATACGTAGTGCCTCAATGTTAACCCGACCACATATTTCTAAAAGCAGAGGAACATTATAAGAATATTCCTTCGGATCCATTTGCATTAAAAACCACAACCGCTGCTGAGAAGCGGATAGAGGTAATTTATTTACGCGAGGAAAGCGTACTACAGGAGGCAGTTTCACTAACACATCTTCTTGCCCCTGTAATTTGACTAACATATCTGCTTGGTCAGCCAAAGTACGATGTTTATAAAGACGTTCAAGAGTTAAAGAAATACAAAATAACTGATTAATTCTATTAAGCAAGCGTACAGCAAGCAACGAATGTCCTCCAATTTCAAAAAAATCATCTTGCCGTCCAATTTGAGCCACATCTAAAAGCTCTGACCAAAGTAACGATAAACGCTGTTCAACCTCACCTTTCGGTTCCTCAAAAGTGATAAAGCGCATCGCCTCTATATCCGGTTTAGGCAAAGCTTGCCGGTTGATTTTTCCATTAGAAGTCAAAGGAAATGATTCCAGCAACACATAGGCAGAAGGCAACATATAGTCTGGCAATGTTTGTGAAAGAAAATTACGCAACATCCTGTTTAATAAATTTTTCCCCATTTTTTGCTGTTCTTTTATAGGAATAAAATAGGCAACTAACCGTTTATCACCTACGATATCTTCCCTGAGCACAACAACACTATCACTGATAGCAGAATGTTGATTCAGTCCTTTTTCAATTTCTCCAAGTTCAATCCGGTAACCTCGTAATTTTATTTGTTGATCATCGCGGCCAACATATTCAATTCGACCATCTGGAAGATAGCGTGCAAGATCTCCACTACGATACATACGTGCACCTAATATAGGACTAAAAGGATCCACCATAAAACGCTCTATGGTCAGTTTAGTATTTTTAAGGTAACCTCTTGCCACCCCAACACCACCAATATAAATTTCCCCGACACAACCCAGTGGTACTGGCTCCCTGTATTCATTCAATAAATAAATACGTGCATTGGCTACCGGACGACCAATGTGAACAACATGATCATTGTGACTAAGCTCACCAGCAGTCACCAATACCGTGGTTTCTGTCGGGCCATAACTATTAATCAACGTTAATTGAGAGGGAAGCGATACAAGAGGGAACGTAAAACGATCGCCCCCAATTAGCAAATAGCGTAAATGACGATTTAATTTACCTTTCTCAATCGCCAAAGTTGCAATTGGGCTAGCTAAAACGGCGATATCCAATACTTGATTGTTCAACCATTCAAGCAAAGCAGGTACATTGTTGGCAAGCTGGTTGAGTGAAAGTACTAACGTTCCACCACAGGATAACACTGGCCATATATCACAAGCACTAGCATCAAAAGACAGATTTTTCGTCATAGCACTACGGCTACCTAAACCCAATCGAAATCGAAAAATATGCCAGTGGACAATATTAACAATTTGAGCATGTTCAACCATCACCCCTTTCGGTTTCCCTGTTGAACCCGAAGTATAGATAACATAAGCTAAATGCTTCTCGCATACCCTGGTTATATAAGGATCTAGATTATCTTCACTAAAATTCCCCTCCTCATTTTCTACCACAGAAAATTCCAGCTCTGGCAACTCATTAGGCTTATACCCTTCCAACCGTCGATGACCTACCTTATCGGTAAGCAGTAGTATTGGCGAAGCATCCATTAACTGTTGACATAGACGCTGCTGTGGACTGTCAAGCTCCATAGGCAGGTAAGCTCCCCCGGCTTTCAAAATACCCAACAGGGAAATGATCATTGCCGGGCTGCGTTCAACACAAAGTGCAACCAAAGAATCAGGAGTCACCCCCATCTGGATAAGACGATGAGCCAACTGGTTAGCCCGACGATTTAGAGTGTCATAAGTCAGCTCAATTTCACCATGAACAAGCGCTATTGCAGTAGGATAACGAATCACTTGTTCTTCAAATAATTGATGCAAACAAAGATTATTTGGATAATATTCTTCTACATGATTCCAACTTTCCAGTAAAAGGTTTCTCTCTTCAGCAACCATGAAATCTATTGTATTTATACATTGAAACAGATTCTCTTTTTCAACAATAGTATTCAATATTAACAAAATAGAATCACACATATAATTCTTTTTATAAAGAAAAATATCATCATACAAATATCTAAACTCACCGGTATCTGTATTTATCTGAAAAATCAAACACCCTCCTTTTATTATACTTTCATTCAGACCTGTGCACAGTTCATCATGATAGCTATTGATACTAAGGGAGTGATTCGTCACATACTGAATAATTATTCCCCAATGAATTGGATTAAGTTCTGGTTTTCTTATAAAAATATCATAAGGGAAGCTTCCTTTTTCTAATAAATTATTAACTTCTTCATTAAACTTCTTCATGACATCAAAAAAACAAAAATTCTCATTAATAGTCAAATTGACAGGAATAATAGATGACACTATTTTACTTAAAAAGATATCTTGAGACGCAACAGAACAATCATTTATCATTCCTAATTGTATATCATGCTGCCCAGACATTCGATACAAATAAACAATAATAGAAGAAACTATAAGATTAATTTTATCCTGAAAATTAAATTCATTAATAAAATCAGTATTATTCCAATCAGAAGTAAAATATTTAGCTTTATATAAATCAATATTCTTGCCAAGCAATGGAAAATCTAATCTGTTAAAATTAATCAATTTTTCAATCCAAAATCCTTCACTCACAGAAAATTCTCTCAAAAGTTTATTTAATTCTTTCAAGTTCTGTATATCAGGTAAGAGTAAGACACTCCCTATTTCAGGAAAAAACTCCGATGCACTTAACTTATTACCCAAATTATCTCTAAAATTATTAATTATTACATCATAATCGCTGGTCGCGATAACCATACCGCTTTCATTAATATTGAGCACTGTTCCCGGAGAACAAAGAGAAAGTTGAGTAGTTACCAGAAGTTCAGATATATATACTATGTCATTATTCAATAACATTTTAGGCGTAGTGATAGGATTATAATTATCCTCGCCAAAATTCATCGATCTCACTAAAGCTGATAATTCTTTTGCCTTTAAATTCCATAGTAGAAAACCACATGATACTGGTTTAAAATCCTTAGCATAATAGGTTCTTTCTGCCTCATTCTGAGCTATCAACTCTAATGTATTATTTAAAAGCTTATCCAATAAAATACTAAATCCTTCTATTGCAGCCTGAAAACATTTTAAATTCAAAGAAAAAGTTGTATCATCCTTTACTTCATTTACAACTATTCTTACTGCTATATCCCCCCTATCAATAACCTCATCAACGCTATGCCAAGTTATTCCATGCTGCTTTTCACCATTTAGAACCGCCCATGCAGTAGAATAAGAACCCGCATAACGAGGCAAAAGTGCATCATGGTAATTAAATACCCCATGTAGAAACTTTTTTATCAAAGATAAAGGCAGCAATATCGGATTAATAATTGAAAATAACCAAGAGCATGGCTCGATAGACACTAAATCATCTAACTCATCTATTGTGGTAAAACATCTAATCCCACATTCAAGAGCCCATGTAGATAAAAGATTATCACCGGTAATAACTGCCTTTATCTCAACATTTCGACGTAATAACTGTTCTGCACATTCTATCACCATAGAAGTGTTGCCTATCAAAACACATGAAGCCCGCCCCGAACAATTCATATTATTCTTCCTTTTATCAAATAATTAAAGTAAAAGACCACCTCCCTAGGAGGTGGTTTAAGGATGACAATAAAATTGGCTATAAAGAAGAGTCAGTTTTCCCTGTCATTAAAAATAAACACCAGCAATTTAAAAATATAAACATGATTAAAATTATTTTTTAATCTCTTCATCCTTCAATACTTCTTCTATCTCCTCTTTTAAATTATCGGATAATATCTTTGCTAACTTATATACCGTAAAATTATCAAATATTGATTTCATGGGAATTTTTACACCTAATTCATCATATATTTTCGATATCATTCTCATTGCTGATATAGAATTGCCACCAGACTCAAAGAATGTCATATGAATATTTCCCGGCTCTCTTTCCAATATATCACTCCAAATATCATAAAGATACTGTTCTATATAATTCAATGGTTGTTGTTGCGGTTCATACTCTATAGCAACATAATGCTCAGTATCAAATAAAGTTTTATCTAATTTCCCATTACTTGTTCTAGGGATTTCCTGACAAAAGATAATATCTATCGGTAATATTCTGGAAGAAATAAAATCACGAACATCTACATTTATTCTATTTAAAAAAATATCACTATCTTTTCCATTAACATCAGACAAAATAATATATGCTGATATTCTCTCACTCTTTTTATTATAAAATGCGGATATCGAATCAATATAACTCAGAGATAGAAAAGAATTTTCTATCTCTGTTATACTTACCCTATACCCCCGAATTTTAATCAATTCATCTTTTCTACCTATAAATTCTATATTACCATCATATCTACAAATACCATAATCACCAGTGCAATAAAATCTTTCGCCATTAAATAGATTACGTCTACCTTCTATGAATTTAGCACCTCGCCTTTTTTCTCCACTGAAATAACCCAATGCCAAAGAGCAACCGGATACACATATTTCACCCACAGCGCCTACAGGGAGAGGCGCATAATCTCTATTAACAATAGCAACCGCTGTGTTATCTATCGGTTTTCCTATAAGTACTTCCTTATCCTTAATATTATTATCTAATTCATGAAAACATACATCCGACATATTTTCTGTCGAACCATAAAGATTAACAAAAGACGTTTTTGGAAATAGATTAATAGCTTTATTAGCAATATCAATACGGAATTTCTCACCACTTATAAACCAATAAGAGAGTTTTTTAAATCCATCCAATACATGTTTTGGCATCCGTATAATCTCACCCAACATCGTAGGTGTTGTAATGATTGATTGTATATTCTTATTAACTAAGAACTCCGAAAAATCATCAAGAAACTGATAATAATTTACATTAATCAAATGAAGTTCAACACCATGTAACAATGGAGCAAAAAGTTCCCATACGGCTCTAATAAATGAAAAATCAGTTATATGGCATGCACTTCTATTTTTTGACACAGGAAAACGTCTATTCATCCATGTGATCCTGTTTATAACAGACTCGTGCGTTCCCATAACTCCCTTAGGTTCCGCTGTAGTGCCTGATGTATAAATTATATGAGAACATTTTGAAAATATATTTTTATTCTCATATCTATGCGCATCAAAGTCTCCACGATAAGAAGAGAATACCTTATCAATATCTAATTTATTAAGATTTAAATTAAACTTATGCAATTCATCTAATTCATTTCCTTTAGAAATAAAAGCTTTTGGCCTTGAGTCTTCTATAATATATTTAATACGTTGGAGAGGGGTATTAGCATCAATAGGAATATATGATGCGCCACTTTTTAATACAGCCAAAATACTTATCACAAAATCGATGGATTTCTCCATGTAAATAGCTACCCTATCATCTTTATCTATCCCAATTTTCATTAGGTTACTTGAGAGAAAGTTAGCTTTAGTGTTTAACTCAACATAACTTATGGAAGTTTGTCCACAAACAATTGCTTTCTTCTCTGGTGTTTTACACACCTGTTTTTCAAAGAGCTCATGAATACCTATACCTACTTCATGAACATAATTTTCCCCATAAATTATAGCTAGTCGATTTTTATGATTCTTTTCAGAAAACATCGTTAACTGCCGGTATGATGTATCACTGCTAAAGTATGACATTTTAATCAATAACTCATACATCCCGATAAGCATATCCTTAACATAGACTTCATCAATAACATCGGCGAAATACTTTATTTTTATTTCCAGTTCCTCCTCAGGAACTATTTGTAACGTTATTTTATAATTAGTTTCCATATAACTATGGAGACCTTTGATTGATAGAGCCTCTTCAATCTGTTCATTTCGTTCATCTACCGGATAATTCTCATACACCAGCAGACTCTCAAACAATCCCTGCTCCCCCGAGACCTCACTCTGCCGCCGGATTTCACTCAACCCCAGATAACCGTATTCCGTGTACTCAGCCTGCCGGCTCTGCTGCGTCCGCAACCAGGCATCCAGCCCGACCCCCTCCCCAAACTCCATCCTCACCGGCACCGTCTGGATTAACAACCCCACCATCTCCTCTACCCCGGCCACCTCCGCCGGACGACCCGAGACCGTCAGGCCAAACACCACCGTCTCCTCGCCACTGTAACTGTGCAGCAGATACCCCCACGCGCACTGCAACAGCGTACTCATCGTCGTCCCACTCCGGCGCGCCACCTGGTGCAGCCGCGCCGTCTCCCGCCGCGATAACACCCGCCTCACCGTGTGGGTCCTTTCCGCCGCCGTTTCCTCCCTGCCCCGCGATACCCGCGCCACATTCAGCGGCGTCGGCCCTTCCACCCCCGACAACGCCGTCCGCCAAAATGCTCGCGCCTTTTCCCTGTCCTGCCTGCCCAGCCAGGCAATATATGCCTTATACGCCACCGGCAACGGCAATGCCGCCCCCTCGCCTTCCCGGTACAACCGCTGTATCTCCTGCCACACCAGCGGTCCGCTCCACCCATCCAGCAGCATATGATGGCATGTCCACAACAGCCGGTAACGCCCGCCGCCACACGCCCTTATCCCTATCCGCATCAGCGGCGCTGCCGTCACGTCAAATCCCCGCGCCCGGTCCTCACGGCACCACGCCTCACTCGCCGCCGCCTGTTCCGCCTCCGTCAGCCCCGACCAGTCCGCCTCCGACCACGGCAGACTCACCGACGACCGCACCATCTGCACTAAGCTCCCCTCGCTGTCCGCCACAAACTGCGTACGCAACACCGCATGCCGCTGCACCACCGTTTCCCAGGCCCGCCGTAACCGCACAATATCCGGCGAACCCGCCAGCATCACGACGGTCTGACAGAGGTACACCCCTCCGCTCTCCCCCGACAGCTGGTCGTGATACAGCATCCCCGCCTGCATCGGCGTCGCCGGATAGAGGTCCTCGAATCCCGGATACTGTTGCTCCCACGCCGACAACTGCGACTCTGACACCCGCATCAGCGGAAAATCCGCCGGCGTATACCCTCCCTGTCCCACCGCCACACAGTGCGCTATCACCGCCTGCAACCCCTGCTCTATCGCCTCACCCAGCCCCGCCATCGTCGCCCGCTCATACTCCCGCCGGCTGTAATCCAGCACCAGATGCAGACGGCCCCCCGCCACCCAGCCGTTCAGCCCTAACCGGTGATGCCGTTTATGCCGACCGCTCACCGGCTCTCCCGTCTCTCCCGGCACCGGCGTAAACCGGCCCCCTTCGCCCCCATCAAACTGCCCCAGATAGTTAAACACCACTTCCGGCCCGCCCGCCGCTTCCGCCGCCGCCAGGACCGGGTCGCCGGCCAGATAACGCAAAATACCGTACCCTATCCCGTGATGCGGCACCGCCCGGCACGTCTCCTTCACCTGCCGGATTAACCCCGCCAGCCCCTCAGCGGCCGGCCGCGACAGCCTCACCGGGTACACCGACGTAAACCACCCCAGCGTGCCACTGGTATCCAGCTCATCAAACAACAGCTCACGCCCGTGCCCTTCCAGCCAGACCCGCAAGCCGCGCTGCCCGCGCCAGCGCCAGAACCCCTGCAACACCCCGGCCAGCAACAACTCATCCACCCGGGTTCGGTAGGCCGCCCCCGCCGGCTGCAGCAACTGACCGGTCTCCGCCGCCGACAGACGGATAACCACTTCCTCACTGTCCGCCTGTAACGACACCCCCGCCCCGGGATAATCCACCGCCAGCCCTTCTCCCGCCACCAACAGCTGGTCCTGCCAGTACCCCCGTTCCGCCTGCAATGCCTCACTCCCGGCATACCCCTGCAAACGCGCCAGCCACTGCGGATAGCCACTGGTTTTCGGCGCCAGCCTGACCGCCTCGCCCGCCACTATCTGACGATACCCCGCCGCCATATCATCCAGCACAATACGCCACGACACCCCGTCCACTATCAGGTGATGCATCACCAGCAGCAACGTCCCCCCGCCGGCCTCCTCGTCAAAGTACACCGCCCGCAACAGCGGCCCCTTTTCCAGCGACAGACTCCTCTGCGCCGCCCGGGCCGCCAGCACCTGCGCCTCGCCCGAGACCCGCAAGTGCTGGATACTCGCCGCCACCTGCAAGGCTAACGGCGTTTCATCATACTGCCCGGACCAGCGGCCCTCCGGCCCCTGCCAGTAACGCAGCCGCAATCCGTCATGCCGTTCATACAGCGCCGTCACCAGCTGCGTCAGCCGGGGCAGACTGAAATCCGCCGGCACGCTGACCCGCAGCGACTGGTTATAGTGATGATACTCACCGGACGTTTCAGCGAAGAAGCGCTGCTGGACCGGATGCAGCCCAATCTCGCCCCGCAGGGCCGCCTGCGACACCGCCGGGACCGCCCCCAGATGCGCCGCCAGCCCCCGCACCGTCTTGTGCTCAAACAACTGGCGCACACTGACCGCCAGCCCGGCCCGCACCGCCCGCGAGGTCACCTGAATCGCCAGAATGGAGTCCCCGCCCAGGGTAAAGAAGTTATCGTTCACCCCGACCTGCGGCAGATGCAGCGCCGCCTGCCAGATATCACACAACAGGCGTTCGGCTTCACCGACCGGCGCGACATACCCGTCCGGGTCCTGCGGCAGCGGCGCGGGCACCGGCAGCGCCCGCCAGTCCAGTTTGCCGCTGGGCATCAGGGGCAGGGCCGGCAGCAGCGCCCAGACGGCGGGGTGCATATAATCGGGCAGTCGGGCGGTCAGGGTGTGATGACAGCGTGTCAGCAAGGCCGGGCCGGACAGGTCAGGCCCGGCCACCAGATAAGCCGCCAGCCGCTTTTCACCGGGGTGGTCTTCACGCAGCTGAACCACCGCATCAGCCACCCCGGGCACGGTACGCAGGAGCGATTCAATTTCACCCGGCTCGATGCGGAAGCCGCGTAATTTAATCTGGCTGTCCAGCCGGCCAAGATAGGCCAGCGTCCCGTCCGGCAACCAGCGCACCCGGTCACCGGTGCGGTAAAGCCGGGTCAATCCCTCAGCCCGCTCCCGCTCGGTCGCAAACGGGTTCGGCACAAACCGTTCCGCCGTCAATGCCGGCTGATTCAGGTAGCCTCGCGCCAGCCCCACCCCGCCAAGATACAACTCGCCCGGGACACCGACCGGCACCGGCTGCCTCCTCTCATCCAGGACGTACAGCGATGTCACGCTGCAAGCCTGCCCCACCGGCAACACCGCCCGTTTATCATCCCCGTCACCCAACGAATAGCATGCGCTGGTTATGGTCGCTTCCGTGCACCCATAAGCATTCACCAGCGCACACCGGCCAAACAAGGCAAAGTGTTTCCAGGCCGCCACCAAATCCGGCGGCAGACTCTCTCCGCCCAGCACAACCAGCCTCAATGTTGTTTTCGGCCAGTAGTGTTTCGCTTCATCCCCGGCATGCATCAGTTGTCGGCAATAGACGGGCGTCAGGTCTGTGACGGTGATTGCGTGACGCGAGGCATAGGTAAAAAACTCGGCTTCCGTCCACCATTCTGTCTGTTTTATATACACCTCGGCACCAGACAGCAATCCCGCCAACAGGTGTTCCAGTGACGTATCGACACTGAAAGAAGCAAAAACCAGCACGCGATCGCGGTCAGTAAACTGGCAGGTATCCCGCATGGCAAGGATATGCGCGCACAGCGCTCTGTTCTCAACCATTACCCCTTTTGGCCTGCCCGTCGAGCCGGAGGTGTATATCACATACGCCAGAGCATTCGCCGGGAGCGGCAGCACCGGCAGATTGTCCCCGGCATCGTATGACGACAGGGCACCCCATTCCACTGCCGCCAGCGGGATCACCGTCACCGCCGGGGGCAATCCTGTCAGGGACAGCGTTTGTTGGGTCAGCAGGAAAGATGCGGGCATTTCAGCCAGGATATCACTGAGATTGCCCGCTGAATGGGCCGGGTCAAACGGCACATAGACCGCGCCGACTTTGAAAATCGCCAGCAGACAGATAATCTGCATGGCGGAGCGTTCTAAATACAGAGCCACAAACTGCTGGGGAGCGAGGCCACGGTCACGCAGGTAACCCGCCAGCTGATTTGCCCGGGTATTCAGCTCCCGGTAAGTCAGGCGCGCCTCCCCACAGACAACCGCCACGTTATCCGGAGTACGCTGTACTTGGGTTTCAAATACAGCTAAAATATTATCGCTCATTAAGCATGGAAATTTATTATGATTCCATTCATAAAGTAATCTATTTTTTTCAGAATTATCCATAAAAGATAAATCAGAAATCTTTTTTACATCTTCATCTAAAATATCCATAAGAACGGAAGTATACATTTCACACAAAGAACTAATCATTCCTTTTGACAATACACTTTTTGCGAAAATAAAACTTCCAGAAATCATATTATTATTAATAGTAACAGTGAGATCTAAATCAAATTTAGCAGGAGAATAACAAGTTGAAATATTTAAAGGTTCGAAAGGTGAGTTTGTACATTTTATATCATTAGATTGTTCAACCACATCAAATGAAACCTGAAAAATAGGATGCCGAGCCATATCTCGTGGTACGTTCAGTAAATCAATAAGCTTACTAAAAGGATACGCTTGATTAATCTTTGCCATCACCACTTCGTGATGAACAACCTTAATAAATTCTGAAATATTTAATGTACGATCAACTGAAATTCTGAGGGCCAGCATATTAGCAAATAACCCAATAAGATGATGTGTTTGTGAATTATCTCTATTATCGGATGGAATTCCGATCAAAATATCCTCTTGTCCTGACAATTTAGACAGAACAATGAAATAAGCACTGATCAGTAAAACATAAGGAGTTGTTAAATACTTTTCAGCCAATACATTCAGTTTATAAGAGATTTTTTCAGTAAGATTAAAATCAAAACTATCGCCACTGTAATTTATTATACTATTTCTTCTATAATCAAGAGGTAAATCTAATTCTGAAAAACCAACCAGTTTATCTTTCCAGTAAGATTCCATTTTTTTATAGGTGTCATTTTTAAAAACATTACGCTGCCATTTAGTGTAATCAAGGTAATTTATTTCCAATTCAGGAAGTTCAACAGGCTTTTTCTGAATAAGACAATCATATATATAATAATTCTTTTAGAAAAACATCTATTGACCAGGCATCAAAAGATATATGATGCAAGATAATCAAAAAAAACTGGTCATCATCAATAATATATCTAAATAATTTTACAGGAGGATCTTTATCTAAATTAAATTTTATATTTATTTTTTCTGCAAAAGATTCCCGTAGTTTTTCTTCATTATCAAGAACTATAATTTTCATATTAATTTCTTTATAATCAGGTAAAATATATTGATATCTTTTACCTGTATCATCTGTTTTAAAAACTGTCCGAAATACATCATGTTTTTGAAAAATAATGAACAAACTTGAATACAATATATCAATATCTACTTCCTTAGAAAGCTTAAAAGCCAAAGGAATATGATATGGTACAAATTCATTCTCAAATTCTTCAATAAATAAAAGCTGTTCCTGGGGAAAAGAGAGGGGACAGAATTCTAGTTCATGATCCAACTGTTCAAAATCATTATTTGTAAAAATCTTTTTATCTCTAAAAAAACGCACTATTTTATCTTTATTATGCTTAATTTCATTAATAAAAAAATCCGACAATTCATCTTCACCACATAATATTCTTATATTATCACCCTCTAGCCATAATGAATAATTTTTATTTTTTAGTTCTTTTAATAATGAAATCATAAAAATCTCCTGTTTAAATTAAGCAGACTTAAATAATAAAAATTTAATCTCGCATTAAACAATAAAGAATATAATATATATTTTACCTGCTAATAATGATGACCTAATCTGTTCAATATATAACGATTATCAATAAGTTAAAATACAGCAAACAACTGCATCAAACGAACAAAAAACAGACGTTTATTGTACCAACTGAAGTTATTAAATCAGGAAAGGTTAGAAGTGGTAAATTCACATAATAAGCTTATTAGTCGAATCTACCAGTAATAATAAATTTATAAAACTATTTGTCCATATTCTAGTTTAATAATACTATCAGCAACGTAAAAATATCTATCATCGTGTGTTACGACCACAATTGTTTTACCTTTAGCTTTTAGCTCTGGAATGATTGAATCGTAAAAATCACTTCTAAAGTTAGGATCCTGCTCAGCAGCCCATTCATCTAATACAATGATCTCTTTATCTTCTAAGATAGCTAAAACAAGCGCTAACCTTTTCATTTGTCCTTGAGATAAACCAGAATAACTAACAAAACCATTCTGGAAATTAACTTTATTATTTAATCCAAATCTTTCAAGTAAAGATCCAGCCATCTCATTCTTATCCTCTAACAAAGGATATTTATTAGGGGCTGTCCTAGATAAGTAATTTGATCTAGGATATCCAAATGAGAAAAAGTCGGATTAGCCAATACAAGCAAAAACGTCTTCAGGAGCT